>JAVEDG010000141.1 GCA_030841245.1 Actinomycetota bacterium | reverse complement strand
CAGCGCTCGGCTATGACGGGAAGTGGGTGCTGCATCCCGACCAGATCGCCGCCGGGAACGAGGTGTTCGCACCCGGACAGGACGACTACGACCGCGCGGAAGCGATCCTCGAGGCATACGAACATGCGACATCCGCCGCTGGCGGTCGTCGTGGTGCCGTCATGCTCGGCGACGAGATGATCGACGAGGCCTCGCGGAAGATGGCGCTGGTGATCGCCGCGAAGGGTCGCGCCGCGGGGATGACGCGCACGACGCGGTTCGACCCGTCGTGACCGCCTTACCCGTCGCCCTGAGCCACCCAGCGCATCTCCGTCACGGCACGGTCCGGGTCCGACATGTGGCCCGAGTCCTCGTCGACCACGACACGCGCGTGCGGCACGTGCGTGGCGAGCCAGTCGCCGTGGGCGGCCGGCACCAGCACGTCCTTGCGGCCGTAGCGGATCTCGACCGGTACGGCGATCTCTCGCACGTCGAACCCCCATGGCCTGGTGAACGCCAGGTCGTCGTCCACCCAGCCCCAGTGGCCACCCGCGACCAGATCCGAGGTGCTCTCGCGGATGACCCGGCCGACGTCCTCGCGCCGCAGCACAGTGAGGTCTGACTCGTCGACGTGGAAACCGTCGCCCAACAGCGACGACGGGTCGACCTTGACGCGTTCCCCCATCGCCGCCAGCTCATCGCTCAGCCTGCTGGCGACCACATCCTCGCCGGCCAACGCCCAGCCGAACTCCTCGATGTTGCCGGGGTCCATGCCGTCGAGGAAATCGATCTCGGCGGCGTCATAGGGCACCGGGCAGACGACCGCGCTGGCGCGTACCACGCGGTCGGCGAGCCGGGCCGCGACCGCGAGCGTGTGCGGACCGCCGCCGCTGCCGCCCGTCACGGCGAACGTCCCGAGGCCGAGGTGGTCGGCGATCGCGGCCACGTCCGAGACGCAGTCGACGACCGAGCGCCCGCGCAGGCGGCCGCTGCCGCCGTAGCCGGGCCGGTCGTAGGTGATGACCCGCGATCCCAGGCTGCCGTAGGCCCGGTCCGGGTCCGGGTGGCGGTTGAGCCGGCCCCCGGGGGTGCCGTGCAGGTTGAACAACGGCGTCCCGTCCGCCGGGCCCCACTCGGCGAAGCAGAGGGTGCGACCGTCGGAGGTGGTCAGCGTCTGGCAGGTGCGGTCGCTCATGCCATCAGCATGTCAGTCCCCGGTGGCCCAGGACGCAGGGCACGACCGCGTCCCCCGGCCGACGCGTCGCCGACGCTTGGGACAATGGGCGGATGCCGGACCTCGACTTCCGCTTCGCGGCGTACGGCGAGGTGCCCGCCGTGGCAGCTCTGATCGAACGCGCCTACCGGGGCCCGGAGGCCGCTGCCGGGTGGACGACGGAGACGCACCTGTTGACCGGGCCACGCAGCAGCGTGGCCGAGGTCGAGCGCCTCTTCGGCGAACCCGACAGCGGGTTCGTCCTGGCGTTCGACGACGGCGAGCTGGTGGGCTGCGCCTTGTTGCAGCGGCGCGGAGGTGCCGCCTACTTCGGGATGTTCTCCGTGCAGCCGTCCCGACAGACCGAGGGCGTCGGTCGCGGGCTGCTCGCTGCGTGCGAGGCGATGGCCCGCGACATGTGGTCCGCCAACGCCATGAGCATGAGCGTGATCAGCCTTCGGGACGACCTGATCGAGTGGTACGAGCGACGCGGCTACGTGCGGACCGGAGCCGGTGAACCGTTCCCGTTCCACGAGCACCCGGATGCACGACGCACCGACTTCGAGCTGACCGAGCTGCGCAAGCAGCTGCTCTGATGCCGGGTCAGCCGGCGTCGGCGCAGACCACGAAGAAGAAGATGATTCGCCCCGCACCCAGTGCGTCGAGTGAGGTCCAGCTGAACAGCCACGAGGACCCCTGCGGCATGCTGCGCCAGAGGTCGGCCTCGGCGATCCCGTCGGCAGACCCGAAGCCGCCAGAGATCGCAAGCATGCCGTCCGGGCAGTCCACCGTGGTGTCCCTCGCGCTACCGGGCGTGCCGGTGTGCACGGTGCGGTTCACGACCTGGAAGCCGGTGCCGCTCGCTCCCGCTGGCCCGGCGACCCCGGTTGCGCCCTGCAGCCCGGCCGGTCCGGCGGGCCCGGTGGCACCGATGGCTCCGGCGGCACCGATGGCTCCGTCGGCACCGGCAGCACCTGTGCCTCGGCCGTCGATCCCTGCGGCCCCGTCAGCCCCGGTCGCTCCAGCGGAGCCGGTCGCGCCGCGAGAGCCCTTCTTGCCGGTCACTCCCTGCACGCCTTCGGGCCCACGAGCCCCGACCCGCCCGGCCACGCCGGTGGACCCGAGCTGACCCGTGGCGCCGACCCGCCCGGTCGATCCCTTCGCACCGGCCGGCCCAGGACCTGAGCTCGCCAGTGCCATCGCACTACCGGCCAGTGACAATGTGGTGGTGAGCGCAAGTGCGCCGGCGACGATCTTGGCGGTGCGGCTCATGCTGGGTACGTCGATGTGCATGGGGTCATCCCTTGACTGGCGGCCCCGCGTCCCAGAGCGAGCCGGGCTGCGCCGCAGGCGCAGGAGACCCGACTAGGGGGTAGCCACCGCTGACGTCATCGACAGTCCCGGCCGTACCTGTAGGGCAGGGCCGTACCTGGACGCGATGGCACGGCGAACGCGCGAAGCCGGACAAGCGACCGGCGCGTCCTCGCCGATCCTGCCGATCGGCTCAGAGGCCGAACGCTGATCGCATGCTGTGCGTCGAGAGGTCGCCGGCGTGGCGCAGCAGCGTGGTGAAGCCGAACAGGTGCTCCGTGGTCTCCAGCAGCGCGTAGTGGTCGAACCGCGTGCTGGACCGGGTGCCGGGGGTCGTGGTCGGGCTCACCACCAGGGTGACGACGTGGCAGCTCCGGTCCGGGTCGGTGCTGCAGCTCTGGCCGCTGTAGCCGCCGGCGCCCTCGTCGTACGTGACGAAGACCGCGGTCCCGCCCTCGCGGTAGTCCGCTCCGCCGAGGATGAGCTGCATGGCCTTCGACAGCCATCGGTCGCCCGTCGCGATCGAGCAGTCGTGGGTGTTGTGGCACTGGTTGGGGATGACCAGCGAGAGCGCACGCAGCGATCCCGCGCGCACGTCGTCGACGAGGTGACCGGCCGAGAGGCTGCCCATCGGCAGGTCGCGCGCCCGGCAGGCCGTGGTGCGAGCCGGGAAGTAGGTCGGGGCGTTGTGGCGGGCGACGTACGGGCCGGCGTCGGTCTTCGTGCACGCGGCCGGCATGGACTCCGCGTAGACCCGCCAGCTGCGGGAGTGCGCCTGCAGCTGGTCGAACACGGTGCGCAGGTCCTGGGGGCAGGCCGAGGGAAGGCAGTCGGTGCGCAGGCCGCCGGTTCCGCCCGACACCATCGCGAGGTAGTTGGGCAGCGACGGGTGCGTGACGGAGTGGTAGTCGGTCGCCAGACCGCAGTGGCGGGCGAGCCAGTTGAGGTACGGCGCGCGCTGCTGCTCGGTCGAGCCGACCGGACCGATCAGGTCGCCGTAGGAGTGGTTCTCGAAGACCACCCAGATCACGTGCTGGTAGTGCGCCGGGGCGGTGCCCTGCCAGCCGCACGGTGAACCGACGGTGTCGTTCGTCGACGTCGCGTCGGCGCTGAGCGCTTGTGACCGGCCGGATCTGCCCGAGCGGTCGGCGGCCGTGCCCCGACCGGAGCCGGAGCAGCCGGACGCCAACAGGGCGAGGCCCAGCAGTGCGACGAGCAGTCTGCGTCCGGTCATCAGCATGATTGTCGGCATCGGTCGGGCCCGGCTCAAGCGGCCACCCCGCAGACGGACTCGCTGCCGGCGCCGGGCATACTCACCGGAAACCGGTGACGGCCCGCCGTTGCGCCGTCCGTTCCGAGGAGCAGCCGTCGTGGGCCGACTCGCGCAGACCGAGGGTCTGACCGACGTCCAGACCGAGATCGTCAAGACCGTGCGCGACTTCGTCGAGAAGGAGATCCTTCCGCACGTCGCGGAGCTGGAGCACGGCGACATCTACCCCACGGACATCGTCGAGGGCATGAAGGAGATGGGCCTCTTCGGCCTGATGATCCCCGAGGAGCACGGCGGGCTGGGGGAGTCGCTGCTCACCTACGCACTGGTGGTCGAGGAGATCGCGCGCGGCTGGATGAGCGTCAGCGGCATCATCAACACCCACTTCATCGTCGCCTACCTGCTCAAGCAGCACGGGACCGACGAGCAGAAGCAGTCGCTCCTGCCGCGGATGGCGACCGGGGAGGTGCGTGGCTCCTTCTCCATGTCAGAGCCTGCGCTCGGCTCCGACGTCAGCGCCATCCGCACGAAGGCGGTCCGCGACGGAGACGACTTCCTGCTGACCGGCCAGAAGATGTGGATCACCAACGGTGGTACCTCCAACCTGCTGGCGGTTCTCGTGCGCACCGACGAAGGCTCGGAGGGCGAGACCTCGCCGTACCGCCGGATGTCGACGTTCCTCGTCGAGAAGGAGCCGGGGTTCGGTGAGGTGGCGCCCGGCCTGACCATCCCGGGCAAGATCGAGAAGATGGGCTACAAGGGCGTCGACTCCACCGAGGCGGTGTTCGACGGGCTGCGGGTGCCGAACGACCGGGTGCTCGGCGGCGAGACCGGCAAGGGCTTCTACCAGATGATGGACGGCGTCGAGGTCGGGCGCGTGAACGTCGCGGCACGCGGCTGCGGGGTCGCACTGCGGGCCTTCGAGCTCGGCATCCGCTACGCGCAGCAGCGAGAGACCTTCGGCAAGCCGATCGCCCAGCACCAGGCGGTGCTGTTCCGGCTGGCCGAGATGGCCACCAAGGTCGAGGCGGCGCACTCGATGATGGTGATGGCGGCCCGCAAGAAGGACGCGGGAGAGCGCAACGACGTCGAGGCGGGGATGGCCAAGTACCTCGCGAGTGAGTACTGCAAGGAGGTCGTCGAGGACTCGTTCCGCATCCACGGCGGCTACGGCTACTCCAAGGAGTACGAGATCGAGCGGCTCTACCGCGAGGCCCCGATGCTGCTGATCGGCGAGGGAACGTCCGACATCCAGAAGATGATCATTGGGCGACGGCTGCTCGAGGAGTACAAGCTGCGGGGCTGACCCCGGATCGGGCCTCGCTAGCCTGACGCGAGTGTTGAGCAGCATGGACCGGCCGCAGCCTGCTACCGGTCCGGGTGCGATGGTTCGCTGGATCAGGGACCAGGCCGAGGGCTGCGGGGAGCTCGGCTCCCCGCTCTATCGCGAGCTGCTGCACCGCGTCGCCGACGACGTGCTCGCCGACGGTCCGGCTGCTGTGGTGCTGTCCGGTCACGAGAACGACCCAGGTCCGTCCGCGCTCGCCCTGCGGCTCATGGGTGGGGTGCACCGACTGGTGCTGACCGGCAGGGCGCCGGGGCTGGCCGCCTACTACCCGTCCGTGGGCGGGGAACCGGGCGACACCTCAGCCTGGCCAGCGTTTCGCAGCGTGCTGGAGGAGCACGTCGACGAGCTGCGCTCGGCGCTGCTGACCCCGCCGCAGACCAACGAGGTCGGCCGTGGGGCAGCGCTCATCGGCGGCCTGCACCACGTGGTGGCCCGGCGGCCGCGGCCCCTACGGCTGCTGGAGATCGGGGCCAGCGCCGGACTCAATCTGCGTGCCGACCGGTTCCGGTTGGACACCGCGGACGGGCCGGTGGGGCCGCCGGACTCCCCGGTCTCGCTCGGGTCGGCCTGGCGGGGTGTGATCCCGCCGCGGGACGTCCGGCTGGAGGTGGTCGAGCGGCTCGGGTGCGACCCGGACCCCGTCGACCCGACAAGCGCAACGGGCCGGCTGCGTCTCACGTCGTACGTGTGGCCGGACCAGACCGAGCGGCTGGCGCGGCTCCGCGGCGCCATCGCCGTGGCCGAGCAGGTGCCCGCGGAGGTCCGGAGCTCGTCGGCCCTCGACTTCCTGAGGTCGGTGCGCCTGGAGCCCGGCACCACGACGGTCGTCTGGCACTCCACGATGTGGCAGTACCTCTCCGCCGACGAGCGAGCGGGAGTCACCGCGCGGCTGGCGGAGCTCGGCGAGGACGTGACGCCGGACACGGGTCTCGTGGAGCTGGCGCTGGAACCGACGCGGCGTGCACGGGACTCGCGCCACCGGCTGCTCGCGGTCCTGCGCTCCTGGCCCGGCGGCGGAGCGCAGATCCTGGCCGAGGCAGCGCCACACGGCATCCCCACCGTGTGGGAGGCCGCACCCGCGGAGTGATCGCAGCCCGGTGAGATGATCGAGCCATGTCAGCTCACGAGATGTTCTCCGACATCCCACGCGGCCAGGTCGTGGCCACCTACGACACCTACGCCGAGGCGCAGCGCGCCGTCGACTTCCTCTCCGACGAGCAGTTCCCGGTCCAGCACGTCAGCATCGTCGGGTCAGACCTGCGCATGGTGGAGAGCGTCACGGGACGGTTGACCAGAGGCCGTGCGGCGGCCGGTGGTGCCGCGAGCGGTGCGTGGTTCGGGCTGTTCGTGGGTGTCCTGCTCTCGGCGTTCTCCGGCAGCGGGCACAACGCGTTCTTCCTGATCATCTCGGCGGCCGCCTACGGCGTGGTCTTCGGCGCGGCGTTCGGTTTCGTCGGGCACGCGCTGTCCGGGGGGCGGCGCGACTTCACCTCCCGGAGCAAGATCGTCAGCAGCAGCTACGAGATCCGGGTCACCTGGGCCGAGGCGGACCGGGCCCGCGAGGTGCTGGCCCGCCTGACGACGGGCACCTGACCCGTCGGCGGCGAGGCCCACGCCGTTCGGCAGGATGCTTGCCTGCCGTGCCCAGCACCGCCGAGGAGACGATCATGCAGTTCGGCCGCTACTACGAGGAGTTCGAGGTCGGGGCGACGTACAAGCACTGGCCGGGCAAGACGGTGACGGAGTACGACGACCACCTTTTCTGCCTGCTCACGATGAACCACCATCCGTTGCACCTGGATGCTCACTACGCGGAGGAGACGACCGACTTCGGCAAGAACGTCGTGGTAGGCAACTACATCTACTCCCTGCTGCTCGGCATGTCGGTGCCCGACGTGAGCGGCAAGGCCATCGCCAACCTCGAGGTCGAGTCGCTCAAGCACCTGAGACCGACGTTCCACGGCGACACGATCTACGGCGAGACGACCGTCCTGGACAAGACCGGGTCCCGGTCGAAGGACGACCGCGGCGTGGTCCACGTCGAGACCCGCGGCTACAAGCAGGACGGCACCGTGGTGTGCACGTTCCGCCGCAAGGTCATGGTGCCCAAGCGCTCCTACGGGGACGCGCGCGGCGGGGAGCAGCCGGGACGGCCCGTCCCCTGCTGAGTGGGCGGCAGCGCGTCCCACTCACGCAGCGTCTCCATGAGCTGATCGACCAGCGGCAG
>JAVEDG010000140.1 GCA_030841245.1 Actinomycetota bacterium | reverse complement strand
ACCTGCTCGTCCCCGACCTGGCGGCCGCGCTGCAGGAGACGACCGCCCGCCGTCTGGTCGCTCTGAACCTCGCGCCTCAGCCGGACGAGACTGCCGGTTTCTCACCGGAGGAACATCTCGAGGTGCTCGGGCGGCACGCGCCCGGCCTGGCGCATGACGCCGACCTGGTAGATCCCCACACCGCCCCTGACCTGGCCGCACTCGAAAAGGTGGCGGCCGGATTTGGTGCACAGCTGGTGGTGGCACCGGTGGCGTGTTCCGACGGCTCGCCACGTCACGACCCCGACCTGCTCGCTTCGGCGTACCGCGACATCTTTTCTAGTGGCAGGATCTAGCCCTATGGCCATGACCGCAGCAGTGAAGGACGAGCTCGCTCACCTGGTGGTCACCAGGCCGTGCTGCCGCAAGGCCGAGGTGTCCTCGATGCTGCGCTTCGCCGGTGGGCTGCACATCGTGAGTGGGCGCATCGTCGTCGAGGCCGAGATCGACACCGGTGCCACCGCGAGACGGCTTCGCAAGGACATCTCCGAGGTCTACGGGCACGGGTCCGACGTGTCCGTGGTGGCGCCCGGTGGGCTGCGCAAGGGCAGCCGCTACGTCGTGCGCGTGGTCAAGGACGGCGAGGCCCTGGCCCGCCAGACGGGACTGCTCGACGGCAAGGGCCGACCGGTTCGCGGGCTGCCGCCCCAGGTGGTGTCCGGCGGGATCTGCGACGCCGAGTCCGCGTGGCGGGGTGCGTTCCTCGCGCACGGCTCCCTCACCGAGCCGGGCCGCTCGTCCGCGCTCGAGATCACCTGTCCGGGGCCAGAGGCCGCGCTGGCGCTCGTCGGCGCTGCCCGGCGGCTCGGGATCGGGGCGAAGGCGCGCGAGGTCCGCGGCGTCGACCGGGTTGTCGTCCGCGACGGCGACGCGATCGGGGCGCTCCTGACCAGGCTCGGCGCGCACGACAGCGTGCTCGCCTGGGAGGAGCGGCGGATGCGCCGCGAGGTCCGCGCCACGGCCAACCGGCTCGCCAACTTCGACGACGCGAACATGCGCCGGTCCGCCCGTGCCGCGGTGGCGGCCGGCGCACGGGTCCAAAGGGCCATGGAGATCCTCGGCGAGGAGATCCCCGACCACCTGCGTGCTGCCGGCGACCTGAGGCTCGCGCACAAGCAGGCCAGCCTCGAGGAGCTCGGCTCGCTGGCCGACCCGCCGATGACCAAGGACGCCGTGGCAGGCCGGATCAGGCGACTGCTCGCGATGGCCGACAAGCGGGCGGAGGACCTGGGCCTGCCCAGCACCGAGGCCAGCCTCACCTCCGAGATGCTCGACGCCTGACGCCAACGGGCCTCACGTCGATCGTGTGGTTGCAGGGATCGCCCGGCGCCCGGGCGCTGCTGCTGACCGGATTCGCGGCGACGGATAGGGTCGGACTTGAGCCCTGACCGGGCGTCGGGACGTCCGGCGCGAGCAGATGGAGGACACGGATGACCGTCCGAGTGGGTGTGAACGGCTTCGGTCGCATCGGCCGCAACTTCTTCCGCGCAGTGCTCGCGCAGGGTTCCGACGTGGAGCTGGTCGCCTTCAACGACCTCGGCGACTCGACGATGTTCGCCCATCTGCTCAAGTACGACTCCGTGCTCGGTCGGCTGCCCCAGGACGTGCGGGCGACGTCCGACGGGATCGTGATCGGAGGACACGAGGTCAAGGCGCTCTCCGAGAAGGACCCGGCCGCGCTGCCGTGGAAGGACCTCGGCGTCGACGTGGTGGTGGAGTCGACGGGCCTGTTCACCGACGCGGAGAAGGCCAGGGCCCACCTGGCCGGCGGCGCCAAGAAGGTGATCATCTCGGCGCCGGCCAAGAACGAGGACGTCACGATCGTCATGGGCGTCAACGACTCGGCGTACGACCCGGACAACCACGACGTGATCTCGAACGCGTCGTGCACGACCAACTGCCTTGCACCGATGGCCAAGGTGCTCCACGACACCTTCACCATCGAGCGCGGCCTGATGACGACCATCCACGCCTACACCGGCGACCAGAACCTGCAGGACGGGCCGCACAAGGACCTTCGCCGGGCCCGGGCGGCGGCACTGAGCATCATCCCGACGTCCACCGGCGCGGCGAAGGCGATCGGGTTGGTGATGCCCGAGCTCAAGGGCAAGCTCGACGGCTACGCGCTGCGGGTGCCCACCCCCACCGGTTCGGCCACCGACCTGACCGTCGAGGTGTCCAGGGACACGTCGGTCGAGGAGGTCAACGCGGCCATGAAGGCGGCGGCGGCGGACGGACCGCTGAAGGGCTACCTGACCTACACCGAGGACCCGATCGTGTCGGCCGACATCGTCACCGACCCGTCGTCGTGCATCTTCGACTCCGGTCTGACCAAGGTGATCGGCCACCAGGTCAAGGTCGTCGGGTGGTACGACAACGAGTGGGGCTACTCCAGCCGCCTGATCGACCTCATCGGCCTCGTCGGTCGCTCGCTCTGACCCGCGTAGTCCGCGCGAAGCGCCATGATCGACTCTGCGGGAACGAACGAGGGGGTGGCGCGTCGATGAGGACCATCGACGACCTCGGCGACGTCCGCGGCCGGCGCGTGCTCGTCCGGTCCGACCTCAACGTGCCACTCGACGGGGACCGGATCACCGATGACGGTCGGATCCGCGCCAGCGCGCCGACCATCTCAACCCTGGCCGAGCGGGGGGCCCGCGTCGTGGTCTGCGCCCACCTGGGGCGGCCCAAGGGTGCCCCGGACCCGGCGTACAGCCTCGGCCCCGTCGGCGGCCGCCTCGGAGAGGTGCTCGACCGACCGGTCGCGTTCGCCGAGGACACCGTCGGCGACTCTGCACGGTCCACGGTCGAGGCCCTCGAGGACGGTGCGGTCGCGCTGCTGGAGAACCTGCGCTTCGACCCGGGTGAGACCAGCAAGGACGACGCCGAACGGGGGGCGTTCGCCGACCGGCTGGCAGGTCTGGCCGACCTCTACGTCGGCGACGGCTTCGGCGCCGTGCACCGTAAGCACGCCAGCGTGTACGACGTGCCGCAACGCCTGCCGCACGCGGCGGGCGGCCTCGTCGTCGCCGAGGTCGAGGTGCTGCGCCGGCTGACCCGCGAACCGCAACGCCCGTACGTCGTGGTCCTCGGCGGGTCCAAGGTGTCGGACAAGCTGGGTGTCATCGACTCCCTGCTCGGCCTCGTCGACACGCTCGTGATCGGCGGCGGGATGGTCTTCACGTTCCTCAAGGCGCAGGGCCACGAGATCGGCAAGAGCCTGCTCGAGGCGGACCAGGTCGACGCGGGGCGGGGCTACATCGACCGGGCGGACGCGAAGGGGGTCCGGCTGGTCCTGCCGGTCGACGTCGTGGTGACGGACGCTCTCGACGAGTCCGCCGAGCACGACGTGGTCGACGTCGACTCGATCCCGTCCGACCGGATCGGGGCGGACATCGGCCCGCGCAGCGAGCAGGCGTTCGCCGAGGCGATCAGCGGTGCTCGCACCGTGTTCTGGAACGGCCCGATGGGCGTGTTCGAGATCGGTGCGTTCGCGTCGGGCACGCGCGCCGTGGCTCGGGCCCTGACCGAGGTGGACGGGCTCACCGTCGTCGGGGGTGGGGACTCTGCTGCTGCAGTGCGCGCCCTCGGCTTCGCGCCGGACGCGTTCGGCCACATCTCGACCGGCGGCGGAGCGAGCCTCGAGTTCCTCGAGGGCAAGGACCTGCCCGGACTGTCCGCACTGGAGGCATGACTGACATGGCACGCACGCCGCTCATGGCGGGCAACTGGAAGATGCACCTCAACCACCTCGAGGCCATCGCTCTGGTCCAGCGGCTCGCATTCTCGCTCAACGACAAGGACTTCGACGCGGTCGAGGTGGCCGTGCTGCCACCGTTCACCGGCATCCGGTCGGTGCAAACCCTCGTCGACGGCGACAAGTACCGCATCAAGTACGGCGCGCAGGACCTCTCGCCCCACGACGTCGGTGCGCACACCGGCGACGTCTCCGGCTCCATGCTGGCAAAGCTCGGCTGCAGCTATGTCGTCGTCGGACACTCGGAGCGACGCGAGCACCACCACGAGGACGACGCGACCGTCAACGCCAAGGTGAGGGCCGCCTTCACCCACGGCATCGTGCCCGTCCTGTGCATCGGTGAGGACCAGGGCACCCGCTCGGACCAGCGTCACACCGAGCACACCCTCGGGCAGCTCAATGCGGCTCTCGACGGCGTCAGCGCGGAGCAGGCACGCGGCCTGGTCGTCGCGTACGAGCCGGTGTGGGCCATCGGCACGGGTGAGGTCGCGACCCCCGACGACGCGCAGGAGATGGCGGCAGCCGTCCGGACCCGCCTCGCCGAGCTCTACTCCGGCGACGTGGCAGACGGCATCCGCATCCTCTACGGGGGCTCGGTCAAGCCGGACAACGTGGCTCCCATCATGGCTGCGCAGGACGTCGACGGCGCCCTGGTCGGCGGGGCCAGCACCGATGCCGAGCAGTTCGTCGCGATCTGTCGCTATCGCGACCTGGCCGTTTCCGGCGGGGCGTGACGGGTGGACCTTCGCGTCGCCCCGCCTGGGCGCCCACCCTGTCGTACCCTGGTGCCACCGTCCGTGGCCGAGAACCGAGAGAGCTGAGCCGTAGTGAAGATCGTGTTCGAGATCGTGCTGATCGCGACCAGCCTGCTGATGATCGTGCTGGTCCTGCTGCACAAGGGCAAGGGTGGCGGACTGTCCGACATGTTCGGCGGCGGCGTCTCGTCCTC
Source organism: Actinomycetota bacterium (assembly GCA_030841245.1). Taxonomy (GTDB): domain Bacteria; phylum Actinomycetota; class Actinomycetes; order JACCUZ01; family JACCUZ01; genus JAVEDG01. The sequence continues at coordinate 14,303 of JAVEDG010000140.1, read as the reverse complement.
GCTCGGCGGGTCCTCCGTCGTCGAGCGCAACCTCGACCGCATCACGATCGGCATCGGCATCCTCTGGTTCGCGTCCATCTTCGGACTGGGCCTGCTGCTCAAGTCCTGATCGGCCCGCGCCCGTACACTTCGAGCGAGCCGCGACCAGCGGTCGCGTCCTCGAGAAGCTGGGGAGAACCTGTGGCAAGTGGTAACGCGATCCGCGGCAGCCGGGTGGGTGCCGGCCCGATGGGTGAGGCCGAGCGCGGCGAAGCAGCACCGCGATTCCGCATCTCCTACTGGTGCGCGAACGGCCACGAGACCAAGCCCAGCTTCGCCGAGGACGGCGGCGTGGAGGCCCCCGAGATCTGGGACTGCCCCCGGTGCGGCTTCCCGGCCGGGCAGGATCGCACCAACCCGCCCAACCCGCCGCGGACCGAGCCCTACAAGACTCATCTGGCGTACGTGAAGGAACGCCGCAGCGACGCCGACGGCGCGGCCATCCTCGACGAGGCGCTGGCCAAGCTCCGCGGGAACTGACCCGGAGTCGCTCGGCTCACAGGTCGAGGTCGACCACCACGGGTGCGTGGTCGGAGGGGCCCTTGCCCTTGCGGGCGTCGCGGTCGACGTAGGAGTCGCGCACGTGCGCGGCGAAAGACGCGGACGCGTAGACCAGGTCGATGCGCATGCCGAAGTTCTTGTGGAAGTTGCCGGCCCGGTAGTCCCAGTAGGTGAACGGCGTGTCGTGCTTCATCGCGCGCGGCAGCACGTCGGTCAGGCCAAGAGCTCGTAGCCGCTCCAGCGCCTTGCGCTCCGGCGGCGTCACGTGCGTCGACCCGACGAACGCCGCGGGGTCCCAGACGTCGGCGTCCGTCGGTGCGACGTTGAAGTCACCGAGCACTGCCAGCGGCGACTCACCGAGCTCGGCGGCGACGGTGTCGCGCAGCGCGGCGAGCCAGGCCAGCTTGTAGGCGTAGTGCTCGTGGCCGGGCTCGCGACCGTTGGGCACGTAGACCGACCAGAGCCGGACCGCGCCGCACGTCGCGGCGAGCGCCCGTGCCTCGCGAGGCGGCGGGCCGTCAGTGGTCGTCAGCGGAAGCTCCTCCTGCGCCGTCGCGGTCGATGCAGCAGGTGCGTAGCCGGGTTCGCCGTCGAGCCCTCGGCGTACATCCGCCAGGCCCACCCGGGACAGGATCGCCACGCCGTTCCACCTGCCGTCGCCGTGCGCGGCCACCTCGTAGCCGAGAGACTCCACGTCGGCCGACGGGAAGTCGGCAACCTTCGTCTCCTGCACGCACAGTGCGTCGGGTGCGGAGTCCTGCAGCCACTCGAGCAGCCGAGGCAGCCGCGCGGTCACGGAGTTGACGTTCCAGGTGGCGATGCGCACGGCTGCGATCGTCGCAGAACGCACGGTCAGCCGTCGGCGGGGGCCGGGTCGTCGAGGAGGGGGCAGCCTGCCCGGCCGGGGCCCGCCTACGCTGGCCGCCATGCCCGGACCTCTTGACGGTGTCCTCGTGGTCGACCTCTCGCGAGCGTTGGCCGGCCCGCACGCGGCGATGATGCTGGGTGACCTCGGCGCTCGTGTCATCAAGGTCGAGCACCCGCAGGGCGGCGACGACAGCAGGGGCTGGGGCCCGCCGTTCGTCGGTCCCGAGGACGCGCCGGAGTCGACGTACTTCTTCTCCTGCAACCGCAACAAGGAGTCGGTGACCGCGGACCTCAAGTCCGACGCCGGCAAGGACCTCCTCACGCGGCTGGTCCGCCGGGCCGACGTGCTCGTCGAGAACTTCCGCACCGGTGTGCTCGACCGCCTCGGCTTCCCGGTGGAGCGACTGCACGAGCTGAACCCGCGCCTGGTCGTGCTGTCCATCACCGGGTTCGGCCACGACGGGCCCGAGGGCGGCCGGGCGGGCTATGACCAAATCGCCCAGGGCGAGGGTGGGCTGATGTCGCTGACCGGGACGGGTCCGGACTCGCCGATGCGCGTGGGGGTGCCGATCGGTGACCTGCTCGCCGGGATGTACGGCGCGTACGGCGTGGTCGCCGCGTTGCACGAGCGGAACCGTACCGGGCGCGGCACCGTCGTGCGGACCTCGCTGCTGGCCGCCATCGTCGGCGTCCACGCCTTCCAGGGCACCCGTTACACGGTGACCGGCGAGGTGCCGAGCGGCCAGGGAAACCACCACCCCTCCATCTGTCCCTACGGGCTGTTCCGGGCCGAGGACGGGCTGGTCCAGATCGCGGTCGGCAGCGAGAGCCTGTGGCGGCGGCTGGCCACGGCGTACGGCATGCCGGTGGACGAGCCGGGGTTCGCCACCAACGCCGAGCGGGTCCGCAACCGCGACGCCGTGATCGCGGCCGTCGACGCCGCCTTCGCCGACGCGCCGCTGGCCGAGCTGCTGCCGCGGCTGGCCGAGATCGGCATCCCGGCGGGGGAGGTGCGGACGCTGGACCGGGTCTACGACTGGGACCAGACGCGCTCGCAGGGCCTGCTCATCGAGGTCGAGCACGCCACCGCCGGCCACCTCACGCTGCCCGGGCCGCCGGTGCGCTTCGACGGGTCGAGCCCGCTGCAGCACACCGCGCCGCCGGCGCTCGGCCAGCACACCGAAGCCGTACTGGCGTGGCTGGACGAGGCCGAGGTGTGACGGATCAGGTAACTGCGACCTCATAGAGTCCACCCATGCGGGTGCTGATCGCTCTGGGTGGCAACGCCATGACCGGGCCGGACGGCAGCGCGGCGCCCGAGGAGCAGGAGGCCGCGATCACCGAGGCCATGCAGCACGTCGCCCATCTGATCGTCGACGGCGTCGACGTGGTCATCACCCACGGCAACGGCCCGCAGGTCGGCAACCTCCTGGTGAAGAACGAGGTCGCGGCCGCGGTGGTCCCGCCGGTGCCGCTGGACTGGTGCGGGGCGCAAACCCAGGGAACCATCGGCTTCCTGATCATGGACGCGCTGGAGGTGGCGCTGGCGGCGCGCGGCCTGTCCCGGCGTACGGCGGTCGTCGTGACCCGCACCCGCGTCGACGCCGACGACCCTGGGTTCACCCATCCCACCAAGCCGATCGGGCGCTACCTGCCCGCGGCCGAGGCCAAGGTGCTTGTCGAGCACGGCCAGACCTGGGAGGACCGCGGCTCACGTGGCTGGCGTCGGGTCGTCGCCTCGCCGGAGCCGCTGGAGATCCTCGACGCCGTCGCGATCGAGACCCTGGCCGACGCTGGGTTCGTCGTCGTGGGGGCCGGCGGTGGCGGCATCCCCGTGGTCCGGGAGCCAGGCGGCGCGTTGCGCGGCGTGGAGGCGGTCATCGACAAGGACCTGGCCGCCGACCTGCTCGCCCGTGCGGTGCGGGCCGACGTACTCGTCATCGCGACCGACGTCGACCACGCCCTGGTCGGCTACGGCACCCCGGCCCAACGACCGATCGAGCGGGCCACCACCGCCGAGATGCGCGGCCACCTGGACACCGGGGAGTTCGCGAGCGGCAGCATGGGGCCCAAGGTGGATGCCGCGGTCCGCTTCGTGGAGGGCGGCGGTCGGCGCGCGACCATCACGTCGCTGCACCAGATCACCGAGGCCGTGCACGGTCGCGCCGGGACCGTCATCGAGAACGAGACGAGGAAGTCATGAGTACGCCGCCGCTGCCCGTCGAGGTGCACAAGGTCGCGATCGAGAGCGTCTCGGATGCGTCCGGCCTCACCCGGCTGATCGACGCGGGCGCGGTCGAGGCGGACCGGGTCATCGCCGTCATCGGCAAGACCGAGGGCAACGGGGGAGTGAACGACTACACCCGGATCATCGCCGACCGTGCCTTCCGGGAGGTGATCGAGGCGCGCGGCACCCGCAGCATGGACGAGATCCGGCAGATCCCGATCGTGTGGTCAGGCGGGACCGACGGGGTGATCTCTCCTCACGCCACCGTCTTCGCGACCACGACGCCGGACCGCGTCCCGGCCACCGACGAACCGCGGCTGTCCGTCGGTTACGCGATGAGCGAGCAGATCCGCCCCGAGGACATCGGCCGGCCGCCGATGGTCGAGAAGGTCGCGGCCGGTGTCGAGGTCGCGATGGAGCGGGCCGGCATCAGCGACCCGGCCGACGTGCACTACGTGCAGACCAAGACCCCGCTGCTGACTCTCGAGACCATCACCGACGCGAAGAAGCGCGGACAGGACGTCTGGACCGAGGACACCCTCAAGTCGATGGACGTGTCCAACTCGACCACCGCGCTCGGCATCGCCGTCGCGCTCGGCGAGATCGACATGCCGCGCGCCGACCAGATCCACAAGGACCTCTCGTTGTTCAGCTCGGTCGCCTCGTGCTCGTCGGGGGTCGAGCTCGACCGGGCCCAGATCGTGGTCCTGGGCAACGTCAGAGGGATCGGTGGCCGGTTCCAGATCGGGCACAGCGTGATGCGTGACGCGCTCGACTCGGACGGCGTCTGGGAGAGCATCCGCAGCGCGGGACTCACCGACCTCCCTGAGCGCCCGCACCCGAGCGACCTGCACGACCGCGTCGTCAACGTGTTCTGCAAGTGCGAGGCCGACCCGACCGGCCGGGTCCGCGACCGGCGCAACATCATGCTCGACGACAGCGACGTGCACTGGCACCGCCAGATCAAGTCCTGTGTCGGCGGTGTCGTCGCGTCGGTCACAGGTGACCCGGCCGTGTTCGTGTCGGTGGCCGCGGTGCACCAGGGGCCCTCGGGCGGCGGGCCGGTCATCGCCATCGTCGACCACGGCAGGCAGTGACAGGGGCGACAACCAGGCGCTGCGGGTGATCGCGAAGAGAACATCGACGGTCGGATCCGTCACGATCACGAACCAGGGTCCGACCGGTCCGCCAGCAGCCGCAGGACCGTGGCGTCGCTGGTCTGACCGAAGCGCCCGTACGCCTGGCCGACCGACCGGAACCCGGCCGGCGTCGTGAGCACCACGACCTCGTCGACCTCGGAGGCGAGCTCCTCGACGGCGCCCAGCGCCGCGACCGGCGCGGCCAGGACGACGTGCGCGGGTCCCCGGCCGCGCAACGTCCGCAGCGCTGCCCGGGCCGTGACCCCGGTGGCGACGCCGTCGTCGACCAGGATCACCGTGCGACCGGCGAGGTCGGGCAGCTCCCGCCCGCCGCGGTAGGCACCGACCCGCCGGTCCAGCTCGTCACGCTCCCGCTTGACCGTGCCGAGCAGCCGCTCGGGGGTCAGCCCGGTGTGGCGCAGCGCCTGCTCGTCGAACACCGGCTCGCCGTCGCCCTCGGCGAGCGCCCCCACGCCGAACTCCGGCTGCGCCGGGTGACCGATCTTGCGGGCCACGAACACGTCGACGTCGACCCCCAGCGCTGCCGCGACCTCCGCGGCCACCTCGACGCCGCCGCGCGGCAGCCCGAGGACGACCGGGTCCGCGGCGCCGTACCCGCGCTGCGCCAGCACGGCGCCGAGCTCGCGCCCCGCGGCCGCCCGGTCAGGGAACCGTGACGCCGACATGCCTCCAGCATCCCCCGGTAGCCTCGCCCGATGTCCCAGCCCCCGCAGGCGCGGCGGATCCCGGACCCGGGCTTCGCCGGTGACGACGGCCGCGCGGACCCCGAGCTGGCGGCGGCGCTCTCGGCGGCTCGGGCGGACCCGCGCCGTCGCCCCGAGGTGCTCGCCGCGCTGCACCGGGCCCGAGTGCTGGCCCCCGTCGTCCCGGTCCTCGGTCCGGACGGGCGGGCCGGGGACGGCGGCGAGAAGTCCTCGGACATCGCCGTGCCGCTCCTCGGGAGTGCCGACGGTGCCCGCGCGCTCCCGGTCTTCAGCAGCCTCGACACGCTGCGCGGCTGGAACCCCGCCGCGCGGCCCGTCCCGGTGCTGGGACCGCAGGCCGCGCAGGTGGCGCTCGACGAGTCCGCCGACGCCCTGGTCGTCGACCCGGGATCGCCGGCTGCCTGCGCGCTCGGCCGGCCCGAGGTCCTTGCCCTGGCAGAGGGACGGGCCGGGACGCCGGCGTACGCCGACGCGGAGCTGGCGGGCGCGCTGCGGGATGCTCTCGTGACCGGGCCGGTGGGCATCATCGGGCAGCTCGACGCGGCGTACCTGCGGCCGGGTGCGGAGGTGGACGCGCAGCTGCTCCTCGTCACCGTTGCCGGCACAGGCGCCGAGAGGTGGCCGACCGCTCTGGCCGACCTGGGGCGGCTGTTGGGGGAGCTGTTGGCGTCCGTCCCGGCGCTGCGCGAGCGGGCCGTGCTGGGCCTGGATCTGGTGCTGCAGCCGAGCCGATCGCCCCTTCCCGACGATCTTGAGGCAGGTGGTCTTGAGGCAGGGGGTGTCGAGCTGTTGCGCGGGCTGTCTCAAGATCAGGCGTGAGCTCGGTGCGGCTCGCACCCATGGCCGCCCCGCTGGTACCCTCTGACCTGACCAGTCCGCGTGCCGGGTCGCCCCGGCGTACGGATGTGCAAAGCGGAGGCCCACTCCCACCCGCAGCGACCGTGAGGTCGTCGGGTACAGGTCGGCGTGACGGGCACCGGCGCGAGCCGTCCCGTGGCGCTTAGCGGGACCAGGACGGTCCCGCGGTCTGTCGGGCCTTCGCGAGCACGTGGCGCGGGGGCCCGTTCTCGTGCCACGACCCGGCAGTCACGGTCTGCCCGGGCCGGCGGTCGTCCCAGAAGTCCCATCGAGGAGGCCCCATCAGCACTGAGCCAAGGATCAACGACAGGATCCGCGTCAACGAGGTGCGGCTTGTCGGTCCCGACGGCGAGCAGGTCGGCATCGTCGCCATCGGCGACGCGCTGCGACTGGCCCGCGAGGTCGATCTGGACCTCGTCGAGGTGGCGCCCATGGCCCGGCCGCCCGTGTGCAAGATCATGGACTACGGAAAGTTCAAGTACGAGTCCGCGATGAAGGCACGCGAGGCGCGCAAGAACCAGGCGCACACCATCATCAAGGAGATGAAGCTGCGCCCGAAGATCGACCCGCACGACTACGAGACCAAGAAGGGTCACGTGGTGCGGTTCCTGAAGCAGGGCGACAAGGTCAAGATCACGATCATGTTCCGGGGCCGTGAGCAGTCGCGTCCGGAGCTGGGTTTCCGGCTCCTGCAGCGCCTGGCCGGCGACGTGGAGGAGCTCGGTTTCGTCGAGTCCGCCCCCAAGCAGGACGGCCGCAACATGATCATGGTCCTCGGTCCGCACAAGAAGAAGGCCGAGGCCCGCGCCGAGAAGGCCGCCGACCGGGCGACCCGGGAGGCAGCAGCCCAGCCGGAGGACGCGACGCCGGTCGACGCACTCGAGGCGACGGCCGCCGAGCCCGCCCCCATCGACCAGCCGGACCAGGCCCTCCAGGCCTGACCGGGCACCACCCAGACCCGCACGCGGGCGGGCAGCAGAGACTGCCGCCGCGCGCCGTACGACGAGGAGAAGACGGCGCCATGCCGAAGAACAAGACCCACAGCGGGACCAAGAAGCGCTTCAAGCTGACCGGCTCCGGCCGGGTCCGCCACGAGCAGGCCAACCGCGGACACCTGTTCGAGAAGAAGTCCTCCAAGCGCACCAGGTCCCTGGCGCTCGACGCCGACGCCTCCAAGGCCGACGTCAAGCGGGTCAAGCGCCTGCTCGGCAAGTAGCGGTCCGACCCCACCACCGTCAGGAGATGTAGCAGTGGCACGCGTGAAGCGGGCGGTCAACGCCCACAAGAAGCGCCGGGTGGTCCTCAAGCGGGCGAGCGGTTACCGCGGACAGCGGTCGCGGCTCTACCGCAAGGCCAAGGAGCAGATGCTCCACTCGATGACCTACGCCTACCGCGACCGCAAGAAGCGCAAGGGTGACTTCCGCCAGCTCTGGATCCAGCGGATCAACGCGGCGGCCCGGCAGAACGGCATGACGTACAACCGGTTCATCCAGGGCCTGAAGGCCTCCGGCGTAGAGGTGGACCGCAAGGTGCTCGCCGACCTCGCCGTCACCGATCCCACCGCGTTCGCCGCGCTGGTCGAGCTGGCGCGGGCCGCCGTGCCGGCCAGCGGGTCCGCGGCCTGAGACCGGCACCAGCAGGTACGACGGGGCTCCGCGGTATCGGTTGCCGCGGGGCCCTCGTGCTGGCGGCGACATGACCGAGTTGACGTCTGCGCGGTCGCCACGGGTCCAGGCGGCCCGGCGGCTGGCCAAGCGTGCCTTCCGGATCAGGGACCGCCGGTTCCTGGCCGAGGGTCCGCAGGCGGTGCGAGAGGCGCTGCTCGAGCCCGGGACCGTGGTCGAGCTGTTCCACACCCGTGAGGCCGCCGCACGCGACCCGCGGCTGCTCGACTCGGCGGTCGCCACCGGGGTCCCGACCACGCTGGTCAGCGCCGAGGTGATGAAGGCGCTGGCCCAGACCGTCACCCCGCAGGGCGTCGTGGCCGTCTGCCACCTGCTCGACCGGCCCCTCGCGGAGGCGGTGGGCCCGGGAGCGCAGCTGGTCGCCGTCCTCGCGCACGGCCGCGACCCCGGCAACGCGGGAACCGTCATCCGCACCGCCGACGCCGCCGGTGCCGACGCGGTCGTCCTGACCTCCGACAGCGTCGACGCCTACAACCCCAAGTGCGTGCGCGCCTCGGCCGGCAGCCTGTTCCACCTGCCGATCGTCATCGGCGTGCCGGTCGCCGACGCGATCTCGGCGCTGCGCGGCGGCGGGCTGACCGTGGTGGCCGCGGACGGCCACGGCGATCTCGACCTGGACGAGGCCGCCGGGTCGGGGCTCCTGGCCGGCCCGACCGCCTGGGTCTTCGGGAACGAGGCGTGGGGGATGCCCGCTGCGACCCGCGCGCTGGCCGACCACGTCGTACGCGTCCCGATCCACGGCCGCGCCGAGAGCCTCAACCTTGCGACAGCGGCCGCGGTGTGCCTCTACGCTTCTGCGCGGGTGCAACGAGCGAACAGCGCGGGGGGGACCTTCGACAACGGTCGAGGGGAGTCGGCTACCGAGAGGCGGGGCTAGGTGACGGAACGGATCTTCGGGCGGCGGCCGCCCGGTCAGCACAGTGCCCAGCGGTGAAAGACTCTCTCCGGCGCAGCTCGAACCGGATGGTCGCTGCGTCCCCGGTGTTCATCATCGGCCACCCGCGCAGCGGCACCAGCATGTTGTACCGGGCTCTGCAGAAGCACCCGTCGTTCGCGCCGAAGGAGATCGACCTCCACGAGACGCAGATCTTCTCCCGGCTGGCCACCGGCTTCCGGTTCGGTCCGGACCGTCCGCGCCAGCTTCTGGGCTACATGCTCGGCGACCACGCGCAGTACGCCGCGTTCCTCGAGGAGACTCGTCACCTGCGCCTGGCTTGCGTCCCGCTGAGCCCGCTGAGCCTTGCGCTGCGCGGCGACTTGCCCGTGTGGCTGTGGCGGCGGTGTGGCATGCACCTGATCGTCCGTAGCTACCTCGCGCATGCCTGGGATGCACGCGGCTGCGCTCGGATGGTCGAGAAGTCGCCGCGCAACGTCCCGCACATCGAGAAGCTGCGCGTGGTCAGTCCGAACTGCCGCATGCTGTTCATTCACCGGCACCCCGTCGACGTCCTGGCCTCCTACCGGGCCCGGGCACGCCGGGACCCAGCGGCGTCCTGGGCCGACGTGTCGGTGTCCCGCTTCGTCCGCGTCTACCGGCAGGGGGTCCTCGGAGCGTACGAGCGCGCGACCTGCGAGCCGGACCTGCGCATCGTCAGCTACGAGCAGTTCACCCATGACCCGGTCGAGGAGTTCCGGTCGATCTGCGACTTCCTCGGGGAGCCCTCCGACACCCGGGCCGTGACCGAGCCGCCCGCCCGCTCGGAGCCCCGGCCCGACCGGTTGCTGGAGGGAGCCGTCCTCGTCAACCGTAGGCGCTGGGAGGAGGACGTGGATCCGGGCACGGCGCGCCGGCTGGAGCGCGACCTCGCCGACGTCATGGACCGTGCGGGGTACCAGCCCTACACGTAGGCGTCGCGGGTCCCTCGTCGCGGCGCTCCGCGCTGGACCGGGCTAAGCCGTTGCCGTCCTCGGTAGGCTCGTCAGATGGCCAGGGGAGACGAGCCGCTCGTCGGGTACGACGGGCTGCCCGACGGGCTTCTGATGGCTGACCACACTGCCCGCGTCGTCGTGTTCAACCGCGCCGCCGCCCGGATGACCGGGGTGGACGCCGGCTCGGCCCTCGGCAAGACCCTCGAGGACGCGCTCCCGCTCGTCGGCCTGGACGGGCGACCCTGGTGGGGCTGCGCCCTGCCCTACGGCGGCCTGCGTACGACGACGGGCCATCCCGAGCGCAACCTGGTGCTGCCGGACGGGACGGAGCTGCTCGTCACCTCCCGCTACCTGCGCGACGAACCCGGCGGCCCGACCAGCGCCGTCGTCGTGTCGTTGCGGGACACCCGGCACCGGGCCCGTGAGGAGCTCAGCCGGGCCGAGCTCGTCTCGACCGTCGCGCACGAGCTGCGTTCCCCGCTCACCAGCGTGAAGGGGTTCACCGCGACCTTGCTGGCCAAGTGGGACCGCTTCACGGACGAGCAGAAGCGGCTGATGCTCCAGACCGTCGAGGCCGACGCCGACCGGGTCACCCGGCTGATCACCGAGCTGCTCGACATCGCGCGCATCGACTCCGGACGCCTCGTCGTCCGCCGCCAGGTCGTCGACATCTGCGCCGTCGTCCAGCGCCATGTCGCCCGCCACATCGCGTCCGGCGCGGACCCCGCCCGGTTCCAGGTGGACGCCGCCACCGACCTGCCGGAGATGTGGGTCGACGCGGACAAGCTCGACCAGATCCTTGCCAACCTGCTGGAGAACGCGGTGCGGCACGGTGACGGCCGGGTCTGGGTCAGCGTGGCCTCGAGCGGCGACGGTGCGACCGTCACCGTGACCGACGAGGGTGAGGGCATCCCCGACGAGCTGCAGCGCCAGGTGTTCACCCGGTTCTGGCGGTCGGGCCGTCGCGGGGGCACCGGCCTCGGCCTCTACATCGTGCGGGGCCTGGTCGAGGCGCACGGTGGGCAGATCGAGGTCGGGCACGCGCCGTCGGGTGGCGCGCTGTTCCGATTTTCGTTGCCCGCCGGCACCCCCGACTTCCTCGAGTAGTCGGTACCGGCGGGCCCAACCCCCGCCCCCCGCCCCCCTAGACTCTGGCGGTGACCAGGCTCACCCGTCCGGGCTGCCCCGGACGTGAGCGCCGCGGTCGCGACGCCGTTACGGAGCCCCCCATGTCCGCACCGAACAAGTCCTACGACCCCGTGCAGGTGACACCGTAGAACGCCGAGGAGGTCGAGGCCGCGCGCACCGCAGCGATCGACGCGATCGCCGCAGCCGCCGACCTGGACCAGCTCAATGCGGTCCGGCACGAGCACGCGGGCGACCGCAGCCCGCTCGCGCTGGCCAACCGGGAGATCGGCGCGCTGCCGCCGGCTGCCCGGGCCGACGCCGGCAAGCGGGTCGGCACGGCTCGCCGGGCCGTCGCCGAGGCGCTGGCCGCGCGCCAAGCCGAGCTGGAGCGAGACCGCGACGAGCGGGTCCTCGTCGAGGAGAAGGTCGACGTGTCCCTGCCCTGGGACCGCGCCCCACTCGGCGCCCGGCACCCGCTGACGACCATCCAGGAGCGGGTCGCCGAGCTGTTCCTCAGCATGGGGTTCGAGTGGATCGAAGGCCCCGAGATCGAGGCCGAGTGGTTCAACTTCGACGCGCTCAACATCCCGCCCGACCACCCGGCGCGGCTGCCGCAGGACACCTTCTGGGTCACGTCGGTCGACTCCGGCGTGGCGATGCGGTCGCAGACCTCACCGGTGCAGATCCGCGCCATGCTGGCGCGCAAGCCGCCGATCTACGCGATCGTGCCGGGGCGGGTCTACCGCACCGACGAGCTCGACGCGACGCACACGCCGGTCTTCAGCCAGGTCGAGGGACTGGTCGTGGACGAGGGCATCACGATGGCGCACCTGCGCGGCACGCTGGAGCACTTCGCCCGCTCGATGTTCGGCGAGGACATGACGACGCGGCTGCGCCCGTCGTACTTCCCCTTCACCGAGCCCAGCGCGGAGATGGACCTGCGCTGCTGGGTCTGCCACGGCGACTCCGTCGGGCGCCCGGACCGGCCGTGCCGGACCTGCTCGTCGGAGGGCTGGATCGAGTGGGGCGGCTGCGGCATGGTCAACCCACGCGTCCTGGTCGCTGCCGGGGTCGACCCCGAGCGCTACAGCGGCTTCGCCTTCGGGATGGGCCTGGAGCGGACGCTGATGTCACGCCACGGCGCCGAGGACATGCGCGACATGGTGGAGGGCGACGTGCGTTTCACGCTGCCCTTCGGTACGGAGCTCTGACGTGCGCGTACCGCTGTCCTGGCTGCGAGAGCACGCCGCGCTGCCCGAGGACGTCACCGGTCGCGACCTCGCGGAGCGGCTGACCCTGGCCGGGCTCGAGGTGGAGACCGTCGACCGCCCGGGCCGGGACCTCGCCGGACCGCTCGTCGTCGGCCGGGTGCTCTCGTTCGAGGAGGAGAGCCACTCCAACGGCAAGACGGTGCGCTGGTGCACGGTCGACACCGGGGACGGCGACCCGCACGGCATCGTGTGCGGCGCCCTCAACTTCGCCGTCGGCGACCTGGTCGTGGTGGCGCTGCCCGGAGCCGTGCTGCCCGGGGGCTTCGAGATCGGTGCGCGCCGGACCTACGGTCACGTCAGCGACGGCATGATCTGCTCGGCCCGGGAGCTCGGGGTGGGTGACGACCACACGGGGATCCTGGTGCTGCGCGACCTCGATGTGCTGACACCGTCGCTGCTGCTGGTCGGCACGGGCGCGGCCGCGCTGCTCGCCCTGCGCGACGAGGTGCTCGACGTCGCCGTCACCCCCGACCGCGGCTACGCCCTGTCCGTCCGGGGCCTCGCACGCGAGGCGGCCACGGCGTACGGCGTGGCGTTCCGCGACCCGGCCGACGTCGCGCCTCTCGACGCCACCGGCGACGGGCACCCCTGCCGGATAGCCGACCCCACCGCGGCCGACCGGTTCGTGCTGCGCACGGTCACCGGCCTCGACCCGGCCGCCGGGACGCCGCTGTGGATGCAGCAGCGGTTGGTGCACTGCGGGATGCGCCCGGTCGCGCTGGCCGTCGACGTGACGAACTACGTCATGCTCGAGCTGGGGCAGCCGCTGCACGCCTTCGACCGGGGCCGGCTGCAGGGCCCGGTCGTCGTGCGGCGGGCCAAGGACGGGGAGCGGCTGGAGACGCTGGACCACGTCCGGCGCGACCTCGACCCTGCCGATGTCCTGATCACCGACGACTCCGGGCCGATCGGCCTGGCCGGGACGATGGGCGGGCTGAGCACCGAGATCACTGCCGGCTCGGCCGACCTGGTCATCGAGGCGGCGCACTTCCTGCCGTCCGGTGTCGTCCACATGGCCCGCCGGCACAAGCTCTCCAGCGAGGCGTCGCGGCGCTTCGAGCGCGGTGTCGACCCCGAGCTGCCGCTGGCGGCCTCGGCGCGGGCGGCGCAGCTGCTGGCGGACCTCGGCGGCGCCACCTATGTCGGGTGCACCGACGTGGACCTGCGCCGGGACCGCGAGCCGGTCGCGCTCGACCCGGAGCGGCCGCAGCGCACGGCCGGGTTGCCGATCCCGGCGGCGGAGGTCGTCGCGCACCTCGAGACGATCGGTGCAGTTGTGTCGGGGTCCAGCCCGCTGCGGGTGGTCCCGCCGCCGTGGCGGCCGGACCTGACCGACCCCGCCGACCTCGACGAGGAGGTCATAAGGCTGGCCGGCTACGACCGGATCCCCGGCCTGCTGCCGCTCGCACCCGCCGGACGCGGGCTGTCGCCGCTGCAGCGGCTGCGCCGTCGGGTCGGCCTGGCGCTGGCGCACGGCGGGTACGTCGAGGCCCCGTCGTACCCCTTCGTCGGCGAGCCCGAGCTCGACGCGCTGATGATCCCCGCGGACGACCCGCGCCGGCACGCGCTGCGACTGGCCAACCCCCTCAACGACGAGCAGCCGTTGCTGCGCACCACACTGCTGCCGGGGCTGCTGGCGACGCTGCGGCGCAACGTGAGCCGTGGCAACACCGACGTGTCCCTCTTCGAGCTCGCCCCCGTGTTCCGACCGGGGCCGGACCCGCTGCCGGCGGCGCCACTGCTCCCGGTGGACCGGGCGCCGACGCCCGAGCAGCGGGCGGTGCTCGACGCCGCGCTGCCGGCCGAGCCCTGGCGGGTGGGCGCAGTGCTCAGCGGTGACCGCGACCGGGCCGGCTGGTGGGGCAGCGGCCGGGCGGCCGGCTGGGCCGATGCGGTGGAGGCGGCGCGGGCAGTCGGGCGGGCGGCCCGGGTCGAGCTCGAGGCGCGCGCGGACCGGCACGAGCCGTGGCACCCGGGTCGCTGTGCCGCGCTCT
>JAVEDG010000109.1 GCA_030841245.1 Actinomycetota bacterium | reverse complement strand
GTGATGACCTGATGCACACACTGGTGTGGACAGCACCGGAGGACGTTCCCTGAGCCAACGCGACGAGACCGTCAAGGGCCGGTGACCGCCGTGATCGGTTGGCTGCCCGGCGTACCGGAGCCGTCGCGCTTGCCGGTGGCGTCGGGCAGCTCGACCGGGACCCCGGTGCCGGCTGCAGCGCGCGGGGGAGCTGCGCCGGCCCAGGCGAGGATGAGCGTGTCCTCGCCACGCACGAACCGGTGGCACCGGACGCCTCCCGTCCCGCGTCCCTTGGGCGGGTACTCGGCGTACGGCGTGACCTTGACCGAGCCGGCCTCGGTGCCCGGCAGCGCCGCGGACGACCCGGAGACGGTCACCACCGAGCCGTCGACCGACGGGTCGACCGCACCGAAGAACACGACGCGAGCCCCGGGCGCCAGCCGGATGCCGGCCATCCCGCCGGCTGCGCGGCCCTGCGGCCGGACCGCACCCGCCGCGAAGCGCAGCAGCTGGGCGTCGGAGGTGACGAACACGATGTCGGTGTCGTCGGAGTCCACCCCGACCGCGCCGACGACGCGGTCATCGGCCTTGAGACCGATGGCCTCCCAGCTGTCCTTGTTCTGCGGGTAGTCGACGGCGACGCGTTTGACCACGCCCTGCTCGGTGCCGAGGGCCAGTCCGGGTGACCCGGCGTCGATGCCGGCCAGCGCCACGGCCTGCTCCCCGCGCTCGAGCTGGAGGAACTCCGTCAGCGGCGCACCGCCCGAGAGGTTCGGCGCGCTGGCCGTTGACGGCAGCGCCGGCATGTCGAGGACGCCGAGTCGAACCATCCGCCCCGCCGAGGTCACCACCGCGACCTCTCCGCGGGCGGTCGACCGCACCGCCGACACGATGACGTCGTGCTTGGCCCGTCCACCGCCGGTGGGCAGCGGGTCGTCGGAGCGCGTGCGCGCGAGCAGGCCGGTCGAGGACAGCAGCACCCAGCACGGGTCGTCGGTGACCTCGAGCGGCGTGACCGCGGTCGTGGGCGAGCCGGCCGACTCGAGCAGCACGGTCCGCCGCGGCGTACCGAACTTCTTTGCGACGTCCGCGAGCTCGTCGGACACCACGTCACGCAGCCGCGACTCGGAGTCCAGGATCGCGTCGAGTCCTTCGATCGCGTTCCGCAGCGTCTCCTGCTCGGCCTCGAGCTCGAGCCGGGAGAACTTGGTCAGCCGCCGCAACGGCATGTCCAGGATGTAGTTCGTCTGCGTCTCGGTCAGGTCGAACACCGTCATCAGTCGGTCGCGCGCCGCCGCTGCGTCGTCGCTGGACCGGATGACCGCGATGACCTCGTCGATGTCGAGGATCGCGACGAGCAGCCCGTCGACCAGGTGCAGGCGGTCGCTGGCCTTCTGCCGCCGGTACGACGTTCGACGTCGCACCACGTCGATCCGGTGTGCGACGTAGACCTCGAGCAGCTCCTTGAGGCCCAGGGTCCGCGGCTGGCCCTCGACGAGTGTGACGTTGTTGATGCCGAACGTGTCCTCGAGCGGCGTCAGCCGGTAGAGCTGCTCGAGGATCGCGTCCGGGTTGAAGCCGTTCTTGACCTCGATGACCAGCCGCAGGCCTTTCTCACGGTCGGTGTAGTCGTCGACGGCGGTGACTCCCTGGACCTTCTTCGACCGCACCAGCTCGGCGATCTTCTCCTTCACCCGCTCGGGACCGACGCCCCACGGCAGCTCGGTGACGACGATGCCCTTGCGCCGCGGCGTGACGCTCTCCACGCGAGCGGTCGCCCGGGTGCGGAAGGTGCCGCGCCCGGACTCGTACGCGTCCCGTACGCCGTCGAGGCCGACGATCTTCCCGCCGGTGGGCAGGTCGGGCCCGGGCACGAAGCGCATCAGGTCGTCCAGCGTGGCGTCGGGCTTCTTGAGCAGGTGGCGAGCCGCTGACACGACCTCGACCAGGTTGTGCGGTGCCATGTTCGTGGCCATGCCGACCGCGATCCCGGCGGCGCCGTTGACGAGCAGGTTGGGGAACGCCGACGGAAGCACGTCGGGCTCGAACTCGCGGTCGTCGTAGTTGGACCGGAGGTCCACGACGTCCTCGTCCAGGCTCTCGGTCAGCAGCATGGCGGCCGGGCTGAGCCGGCACTCGGTGTAGCGGTAGGCGGCGGGCGGGTCGTCGTTGCCGAGCGAGCCGAAGTTGCCGTGCCCGTCGACGAGTGGGACCCGCATCGACCACGGCTGGGCCATCCGGACCAGCGTGTCGTAGATGGCCGAGTCGCCGTGGGGGTGCAGCGTGGCCATCACGTCGCCGACGACGCGTGCGCACTTGACGTGCCCGCGGTCCGGACGCAGGCCCATCTCCGCCATCCGGTAGAGGATGCGCCGGTGCACGGGCTTGAGCCCGTCGCGGGCGTCGGGCAGGGCGCGGGAGTAGATGACCGAGTAGGCGTACTCCAGGTACGACCCCTGCATCTCGTCCGAGACGTCGATGTCGACGATGCGCTCGGTGAAGTCCCCGTCGCCGGGGGGTGGGGTCCTGGTGCTGCGGCGGGCCACGGGGGCGGCTCCTCCCGGGGGCGGGGGTCCGGGTGTCGGTGTGCAGGCCCATTCTGGTCGGCCCCGCGCGACCCGTGGCGCAGCGACGCACGCCCGGCGCCGCCCGGCGCTGATCGGGGGTCGTGGACGCCGGCGGGCAACCGACGCGCCACACAAACGAATAAGAAACCATGCGGAAACTCTTGACAAACCACAAAGACGGGCCAAGATAGGCCCCGAAACAACATCGAAACACAGATGGCAGGAGTGACGTGTACGCCGAGGAGCGACAGCGCGAGATCCTCCTGCTGGCGCGGGCCGAGGGCCGGGTCGACGTCGTCGCGCTGGCCGCGCACTACGGCGTGACGACGGAGACGATCCGCCGTGACCTCACCGTGCTCGAGCGGGCCGGGACGCTGCGCCGCGTGCACGGGGGCGGGATCCCAGTCGAGCGGCTCGGGTTCGAGCCGGCGCTGGCCACGCGGGACTCGGTGCTGACCGTCGAGAAGGAGCGCATCGCCAAGGCCGCGCTCGCCGAGGTCCCCGACGACGGGGCGATCCTGCTGGACGCCGGGTCGACGACGCGCCGCCTCGTCGAGGTCCTCCCGACCGATCGCGAGCTGACGGTGGTGACCAACTCGCCGCCCCTGGCGACGCTGCTGGCCAGCCGCCCGACGACCTCGGTGATCATGCTGGGCGGCCGGGTGCGGGGCCGGACCCTGGCCACCGTGGACGACTGGAGCCTGCGGCCGCTGCAGCACCTCCACGTGGACGTGGCGTTCATGGCCACCAACGGCATCTCCGTGGAGCACGGTCTCACCACGCCGGACCCGGCCGAGGCGAGCATGAAGCGGGCGATGATGGCGGCCGCCCGGCGGACCGTGCTGCTGGCCGACCACACCAAGGTGGGCAACGACTACCTCGCCCGGTTCGGCTCGCTGGAGGACGTCGACCTGCTCATCACCGACTCCGGGCTGGACACCGCGGCCGCGGAGGAGTTCGAGCTGGCCGGTCTGAGGCTGGTCCGAGCATGATCGTGACCCTGACGCTCAACCCGAGCCTCGACCGGGCCGTCGAGGTCGAGCGGCTGGCCCGCGGCGAGGTCAACCGGGCGACCCCGGCGCACCTCGACCCCGGAGGCAAGGGCGTCAACGTGTCCCGGGCCCTGCTTGCGGCCGGTGTGACCACGCGCGCGGTGCTGCCGGTCGGCGGACCCGAGGGTGACCAGCTCGTCCGGCTGCTCACCGACGAGGGGGTCGACGTGGCGGCGGTCCCGGTCGCCGGCGCCACTCGCTCCAACATCACGCTGGCCGAGCCGGACGGCACCGTCACCAAGATCAACGAGCGTGGCGCCTTCCTGGCGGCGGACGAGCTGGACACCATCGCCGACGCGGCGCTGGAGGCGTCGCGCGGCGCCGACTGGCTCGCCATCTGCGGCAGCACGCCACCCGGCGTGCCCGACGACCTGTACGCCCGGCTGTGCCGGCGCCTGGTCGCCGCCGGCGTACGGGTGGCCGTGGACACCAGCGGTCCGGCGCTGCTGGCGGCGGTCGCCGCCGGCCCCTCGGTCGTCAAGCCCAACCGAGACGAGCTCGGCGAGGCC
>JAVEDG010000089.1 GCA_030841245.1 Actinomycetota bacterium | reverse complement strand
GCGGTGTGCTCCCGTTGCGCGACACGCAGCTCGCGGTCGTGACTGGACTGGGACGAGCGCACCCGGTCGACCGCTCGACGGTGGGACATGGTCAGGATCCAGGACTGGGCGCTGCCGCGCTCGGGGTCGAAGCGAGCGGCGCTGCGCCACACGTCGACCAGCACCTCCTGCGCCACCTCCTCCGACTGGGCCGGGTCGCGCAGGACCCGACGCACGACGCCGAAGACGGCGCCCGAGACCTGCTCGTAGACCTCCTCGAAGGCCTCGGTGTCGCCTCGGGCGACGAGCAGCATCAGGTCGTCGAGCCCAGGCGGCCGGTCACCGACCGCGATGAGCGACCGCGCGCGACGCCGCAGGGTCATGGGCACCACTGTCTCATCGCGCGAGCTCTCGATCGCCATGTGGCCAACTCCTGAGCTCGCCAGTGGGTCGACCCTGGTTCGTCGCCGTCCGGCGCTCCGGATTGGTGCTCCGGACGCTTCGGGCCTCGGCGCGTGCACCTACCGGCGGGGGCGAGACGGACGGCTCCATGCCGTGCACGTGTTCGACGTCGGCGCCTCCTGCGGCCGGCCTTCCCCGGCTTTGCAGCGCTTCACGGCGTACTCCTTGACCAGCTATGGGTGAAATGACAGGCCGGCGGGTCCATCGGCCCGGCGACCCATGAGGTAGAGCACCCGGGTGTTCAGGTCCCGAGCGAACCCATTCTTCGCTGGTCTTACGTTGATCCCATGCCAGCAGGCGCACGCAAGTCGCCGGCCATCGACCTCGAGGTCGGCGACCGTGACGTGAGGATCACGAACCCCGACCGGGTCTACTTCCCGGCCACTGGTGCGACCAAGCTCGACCTGGCCCGCTACTACCTGGCTGTCGGCGACGGCATCGTCAATGCTCTGCGGGAGCGCCCCTGCATGCTGCACCGGTTCCCCACAGGGGTCGACGGTGAGAAGGTCCATCAGAAGCGACTCCCGGCCGGAGCCCCGCCATGGGTCGAGACGGTGCGCATCTTCTTCCCACGGTTCAGCCGGACGGCCGACGAGCTGTGTGTGACCGAGCTGGCCAGCGTCATCTGGGCGGTCCAGATGTCGACGGTCGAGTTCCACCCATGGAACAGCCGTCGGGCCGACACCGAGAAGCCCGACGAGTGGCGGATCGACCTGGACCCGATGCCGTTGTGTGACTTCGCGCAGGTACGCCAGGTCGCCCATGTCGCCCATGAGGTGCTCGACGGCCTGGGCGCGGCGACCGGCTGGCCGAAGACCAGTGGCGGCAAAGGGCTGCACATCTACGTTCGGATCGAGCCGCGCTGGGGGTTCCAGGATGTGCGTCGGGCGGCTCTGGCGTTCGCCCGTGAGGTGGAGCGACGTGCACCTGACCTGGTGACGACCGCGTGGTGGCGGCGCGACCGCGACCCGCACGACCTTTTCATCGACTACAACCAGAACGCCCGCGACCACACGATCGCGTGCGCCTACAGCGTTCGCGGCAGCGCGATCGGAACGGTTTCCACGCCGGTCGAGTGGAGCGAGATCGATGTCGTACTCCCCGACGACTTCACCATTGCGACTGTGCCCGCGCGGTACGCGCAGAAGGGCGACCTGCAGGCCGGCGTCGACGACGCCGTCTTCGACCTCGAGCGTCTGCTGGCCTGGGCCGACCGCGACGAGCGAGACGGCAGGGACGTGCCTCCAGCGCATGAGGGTTGACCTGGGCCAGGCCCGAAGACGACCCTTCTTGCCGGTGGGCGGCCCTCGACGCGTACCTGGTCATCGTTGGGGCGAGCCAGACCGAAGTTGGGCGAGCACGGCGAGCACCCGTCGGTTGTCGTCCGGTGACTCCGGCAGGCCGAGCTTGGCGAACACATTTGCCACGTGGGTCTCCACGGTGCGGGCGGTGAGAACCAGCTCCTGCGCGATCGCGGAGTTGGAGCGGCCTTGAGCGACCAGGTCGAGCACCTCCCGTTCGCGCGCTGACAGGATGCTCAGAGTGCGCTCCGCAGCCGACCGTGAGAGGAGCATCGACACCACCTCGCTGTCCACTACGCTGCCGCCACCGGCAACCCGGCGCACCGCGTCGACGAAGTCACTCGTGGTGGCCACCCGGTCCTTCAGCAGGTAGCCGATGCCTTGTGCGTGGTCGCGGAGCAGCCGCTCGGCATACCGCGGCTCGACATGCTGCGACAGGACGAGGATGCCGATGCTCGGATGTCTGCCGCGAACGGTGAGCGCCGCCTTGGTGCCTTCGTCGCGGTGCGTCGGCGGCATCCGGATGTCGGTGACGACGACGTCGGGCAGATGTTGGTCCGTGGCGATGAGGAGTGCCTCGGCGTCACCGACTTCAGCGACCACCTCGAGCCCGGCCTCGGTGAGCAGACGGACGAGACCGGCGCGCAGGAGGACATCGTCCTCCGCGATCACGGCCCGCACGGCAGCTCGGCACGCACAGAGGTGCCCCCGTCCGCACTCGCCGACACGGTCAGCCGACCACCGAAGGCGGCCAGCCGGTCGGAGAGTCCCTGCAGCCCGCCGCCCGCGCTCACCGTGGCGCCACCCGAGCCGTCGTCGGTGACGTCCAGCATCAGTACATCGTCGTGCAGCTTGCCGCGGACCGAGATCGTTGTCGCCTCCGCATGCTTGACGACGTTGGTCACTGCCTCGCAGATCGTGAAGTAGGCGGCCGCGGCCACGTCCTCAGCAAGCGTCACGTTGGGCACGTCGACCTCCACCTCGAGCGGAGTCCGGTCCGCCAATGCCTCCAGGGAAGCAGCGAGGCCGTCTTCGACCAGCGTCGCCGGGTGGATGCCGCGAGCGAGCTCGCGTACCTCGCGAACGGCCGCGCTCAGTTGTTCGCTGGCGTTGTCGAGCAGCTCTGCGGACTGACCGTCAAGCTGTGCGCGCGCGAGGCGCAGCGACAGGGCGAGGGACACGAGTCGCTGTTGCGCACCGTCGTGCAGGTCTCGCTCTATCCGCCTGCGTTCCTCGTACGCCGCCATCACGATCCGCTGCCTGGATGCACGCACTTGCTCGAGCCGGGCGAGGACCTCGGCGTGCAGCCGTCCGTTCTCCAGGGTCAGAGCCGCGGCCCGCGTCACAGCCTCGAGCAGCAAGGGCTCGTCGTCCAGGCGCGGGTCATGCACCAGGACCGCGACCTGCGAGCCGTCTCGCACCACCTCGAAATGGGATCGCCGTGGGTCGACCTGCATTGCGGTGCCGTCCAGGTGGGTGTACGACCCGGTGTCGGGCTGCCACAGCCCGAGCTCCAACGTCGGGTCTCCGAGAGCCCGAGCCAGAGTCGGTTGCATGTCGGACAAGGACGCCCGCTCGTCGCGAAGCCGCTGCGCATACTCGTCGACGAGCCGAACCGCCTCGTACGTCCTTCGGTGGAAGCGCCGGTCAACCGTGAGCTGCAGCCTCTTGCGCAGCGGCGCCGCCAGTCCTGCCACGAGCAGGGTCGCGACCGCCACGGCGGCCGGCGATCGCCTGCCGTCGCCGTCGGCCACCGCGCTGGACCCGATCACGATCGCGGCGTACGCAGCGACCAGCAATGCCGTCAGCGCGAGGTGGACCAGCGCAGAGTCGACGAAGCGGTCGACCGAGTAGAGCCGGTGGCGCGACATCGCCTGGGCCATCGCGAGTGGAACCGCCACCAGGGTCGCGCTGAAACCGAACGAGCCCGCGGAGTCCCCGACGCTGGGGTTGAAGATCCCCACGGCCAGACAGATCAGTACCGTCGTGGGAAGGACCGTGGCGGCCAGCAGCATCCACCTCAGCTGCCGCCGCTGGACCTGGTCGCGCCGGTACCTGGCCGCGACGGAGGCGGCGCTGCCCACGAGAAACCCGAAGCAACCGAGGATCAACAGAAGGTTGATCACGAGTGTGCCCGGGAAGTCGAGCGCGGGAACCGCGAGCGGGTTGTGGAACGCCTCCAGCGGCGGGTCGAGCCGCCGGTGAGCCGCGAACAGGCCCCAAGCGAATGCGAGCGGGAAAGTGACCGCGATGCCGCGTGCCGTCAGCTGCCACCGTCGTCCGGGCGGTGGCCGCCCGTCGGGGTACACCAGCAGCATCATGGCGATCAGCCCCAGCACGAGCAGCCACAGCGACTGGTCGACAGCCTCTGCGTCCGCTCCGCCCGGCCATGGCCGACCTGCGAGTAGCACCGCCTGCCCATAGAGGTGCAGCGTTCCGCTCAGCGTGAAGAGACTCAGCGCGGCCAGCACCAGCCATCCGACCGGGATCTTGGGGAACCTGGCGGTGATCGCAGCACCCACAGCGGAACCGGCAAGCACCGCGACGCTGAAGCCGGCGAACTCCCAC
The DNA here is from genome assembly GCA_030841245.1 of Actinomycetota bacterium. Lineage (GTDB taxonomy): Bacteria > Actinomycetota > Actinomycetes > JACCUZ01 > JACCUZ01 > JAVEDG01. Next base: position 1,060 of record JAVEDG010000089.1, on the reverse strand, counting down.
CACGTCGCCACATCGATGCCGGCGCCACGACAGACATCGGTGAGAAATGCGTTCGCAACGAGCAGTCCGACATTGACCAATGCCCAGGCGAGGCCGACCACCGTGGCCGTGGTGAACCGAGCTGTTCCGACGGCCCTCGCAGTCGCCACGCTCACGTCAGGATCAATTCCTCGACCGCTGCCGGCGTCAACTCGTCCTTGGGGATGAAGCCGCGAGCCCCCGAGTTGCGCACCCGTCGGCTGCCTCGGCCCCAGTCGCGGCTCGACACGAGGACGACAGCCGGTGCGGGCGCGCGCCGTATGAGCATCGCGGCGAGCTCGAAGCCGTCGCCGTCAGGAAGACCGACATCCAGCACCACCACCTCGGGACGGAGCAGTCCCGCGAGGGCCAGGGCTTCTTCTGCGGTGGCAGCCTCACCGACGACCTCGAACACCTCACCCTGGAGCATCTGCCGGGCCTGCTCGCGGAACGCGGCGTGGTCGTCGACGACAAGCAGGGTCCGTCTCACCACTGCAGCGTCCCACGCTCGGCCGTCCACGTCCTGCGTGCTAGCGCGGAGAAGTAAGCGGTGCTCGCCACGAGGTTCCGGGCCTCCGGCCACACCTAACGTCCTTGACATTCAGCGACCGAAAGGAACGTCATGGACACAATCCGAACCCGCCGCCTCCTGCTCGCGGGAGCAGTCGGCCTGGCGCCGCTGCTTCTCGCCGCTGGAAGCACCACGTTCCCAGCTGGAACCTTCAGGTTTGCTGGGACGACCCCCGAGGCGCGCAAGGCTCTGACGGCGACCGCGGCGGCGCCCGACCGGGTGCTGGCTGCCAGCCTGCTCAGTCTGGTCGGCTTCGTCCTGCTCGCGGTAGCTTTCTGCGCGATCGCAACGCTGGTGCGCCGACGTGGGGGGCTGGCAGCAACGGTGGGCGCGGCCGTCGGCGTCATCGGGTCGGTCGGCGCGGTCATCGTCGTCTGCTGGCTCGGGCTCTCCGTCTATGCCGCGACGCAGGCAGCGATGACCACTGACGCCAAGGCGGCGTACGTCGTGTCGTTGCTCAGGGGCACTCAC
>JAVEDG010000438.1 GCA_030841245.1 Actinomycetota bacterium | reverse complement strand
CGTCGCGGCCACGCGCGATCAACACCCTGCCGATGCGCGGCGTGTTGTGGCGCGCGTCGAAGGTATGCCATTGCCCGCCGAGGAATACCTCGAACCAGGCAGAGAAATCCATCGGCTCGTCCACCGGCGGCACACCGATGTCGCCGAGGTACCCGGTGCAGTAGCGCGCAGGGATGTTCATGCAGCGACAGAAGGCAACGGCAAGATGCGTGAAATCACGGCAGACGCCGGTTCGGTCGTGAAAAGCATCCAGTGCGGTCCGGGTCATGCGCGCGTGTTCATAGCCGAACGTGAGATGTCGGTGAACGTAGTCGCAGATTGCCTGAACGCGGCCCCATCCCGTTGGTGTCTGCCCGAAGAGATTCCACGCCGTCTCGGATAGCCGATCGGTTTCGCAATAGCGGCTCCCGAGCAGGAAGACAAGCGTCTCCTCGGGCAGGTCCGGCACGGGAATCTGCTGCGCCTGGGGAACGATGACGTCGGGGACTCCTGTGTCGTTGACGAGCGCATCGGCCGAGACGCTCGTGCGGCCCTTGGGCGCAACAATGCGGGTGCACCAGTTGCCGAAGCCGTCACGATAGGCTGCCACCGGGACAGGCGGGTCGAACACCAGGGCGTCACGGCCGACGAGATCGGACACCCGGGTGAAGTGGACGTTGAGGTTGAATATCATCGGGGTCGGCTGCGGGCAGTCATAGATCATTTCGAAGCCGACGTGAATGTGCATCATTTGCCTCCGGTATCCGGCAGGTGAGGTAGCGCATGGCCGACGGCGTATTTGGTGGAAAAGGTTGTCACTGGTGCTCCTTCACGCAGGGTATGAATCATGATGCGCTCACGCGGCACATGCCGTGCGTAACGAATCGATCAGCATGCGCCGCAACGCCGTCCAGCGCCGGCCTGCGGCGACAACGATGCCCTGGTTGACTTCCAGTTCGATTCCGATGTAGTCGCACGGCGCGAAGCGCACGCGCAAGCGCGAGGTCAACCCGTCTCCTTTGCCGGCATAGGGATAGTTGCGGCGTACGCGAAGTTCCGGAGCGAATGCGGCAAGCGATTCCTTCCAGCGGGCACACAACTCGGCCTCCCCGCGCCGACCGGGGTGGTAGAGCAAACCCACATCGGCGCCGCGCACCCTGCCGTCCAGGTCCGCGGTAAAGCTGTGCGACGAAATGTGGATCACGCGATGGCCGCGCGACACCGCTTGCCCGACAAGACACTCGACCTGCGTGCGATGGGGCCGGTAATACTGTTCGACGATCTGCGCGCGGGTCTCGGCCGGCGCGGCGCGGGTCACCGCCGAGAAAAGTTGTGGGTGGCCGATCGAACGATTGAGATCGATAAGCAGGCGGCTGACGGTCGAAGCCACGAGCGGCGCCCGGTACGCACTGGCGAGTGCCTTGGCCATGACCAGCGAACCGGGATCGTAGCCGCGGTGGGAGTCCAGCAGCGCCCGTTGTTCCCGAAACAGCCGACGATACGGCGCGGGTATCCGGTTACCGCCGTGCTCACAGGTGATGACGAAGGTGTCCATCGTGCCGACCACGTCACCACCGCAGCTCGGGCAAGTGGCGAAACACCTGCCGCACACCTTCGCCCCATTCGTCGCTGAGCGCGGTGAAATAGGGGTCCCCCTCATCGAATCGCCGCCGCCACTGCACTTCCAGGCTGTCCCGTTCGTAGCAAATCAGATCGATGGGCATGCCCACCGACAAATTGCTGCGCATGGTCGAATCGAAAGACACCAGCACACACTTCGTGGCGTCCGCTAGGGGCGTATGTTGCGTCAGTACGCGGTCGAGGATCGGCTTTCCGTACTTGGTTTCACCGGTCTGAAAGAAGAGCGTGTCGATCCCTGCTTCGATGAAATTGCCCTCCGCATAGATCCGGAACAGCCGTATCGGCTCCCCGCCGATCTGCCCACCGACGATGAACGAGGCATTGAAACGGATGTTGTTCTCTTCCAGGTATCCAGCGTCGCGCTTCTCGATATCGCGCATCGCGTCGGAGACCAGCCTCACGACGTCGAACATCGTCCGGGCACCCCAGAGATTGGTGGCCGCGTCGCCGTCAGCACAACGCTGCGTCAATACGCTGATGACGGCCTGAGTTCCGGCCAGGTTTCCCGAACTCAGCAGAACGACAACGCGGTTGCCACGACGCTCGAACACCGTCATCTTGCAGAACTTGGCGAAGTTATCCACGCCGGCATTCGTACGAGAGTCCGAGGCGAAAATCATGCCCTTGTCGAGCATTACGCCGATACAGTAAGTCACTCGATGCACCTTCTGTGCAATCGACCCCCGTTCACAATGCCACCAGCTTGGCTGGTGGCTGACGCGCAGGTGAGCGATTCCCAATCCGGATGTGATCCTGCCCCGATGCCTTCGCGAACACCCAGCCTACGCCGCTCGACGTGCGGCAGCGGCTAGACATCTGGGGCGTTGTAACGGGGCGGATCGAGCCAGAAAACTCTGCGGAACAGTCATGGTGATCCCGATGTGCAGACGATCACCGGCATGTAGGGGCCTTGGAGCCGACGCTCCTGGAGTTCTC
>JAVEDG010000454.1 GCA_030841245.1 Actinomycetota bacterium | reverse complement strand
GATCGGGCCGCCGGTGTCGTTGACCGCCATTCCGCGCTTCAGACCCTCAGTCGAAGACATGGCAATGGAGCGCACCCAATTCTCCCCCAGATGCTGTTGCACTTCGAGGGTGAGCTTGGTCGGGTTGCCGTTGACCTCGTATTCAAGTTCGAGCGCGTTGTAGATGCGCGGCAGTTCGCTCGTGTTCTTGAACTCCACGTCCACCACGGGACCGATGACCTGAACGATATTTCCTTTATTCATAAATTGGTTTAACCGCTGACCGCCATTTGGGCGGTGGAGATTTCGAGCAGCTCAGTGGTGATGCTGGCCTGGCGCATCTTGTTGTATTCGAGCGTGAGATCCTTGATGAATTGCTTCGCGTTATCGGTCGCGTTTTTCATCGCGACCATTCGGGAGCTATGCTCCGAGGCGCGCGCGTCCAGGACCATCTGGAAGACCTGATAATGCAGGTAATATGGGAGCATGATGTCGAGCACACCCTCGGGAGTCGGCTCGAACGTGTAACCGATCATCGGATCGTCGCTATCCCCTGCGGACGTGCCGGCCACAGAGGCCTGGGGAAGATCGAAGCGCGAGATCGGCAACAGCGTTTGCACGACCGGCTTCTGGTTAATGGTGTTGATGAAATGGGTGTAGAGGACCGAGACTTTGTCGACCTCGCCGCTGAGGAATTTCTCGACGCAGAACTTTGAGATTTCCTTCGTGTCGGCAAACGCCGGCGCATCCTTGAGAGGAAAATCAGCCGCCAGCTCGCGGCGCGTGCGAACGAGAAACTGCCGCGCCTTGGCCCCGGAGACGACGTAACTCGTCTGGGCGTCCTCAAACTTCGTCACCTCGCGAAACAGGTTCGTGTTCAACGGACCTGCCAATCCTTTGTCGGTGCTGATGACGACCACCAGCTCCTTCTTCACTTCGCGGACCTGAAGGAGCGGATGCAGTTTGGAATCCGTGCGTTGCTGGAGCGAAACCAGCACGCGATTCATCAAAGTGGAATACGGCCGGCCCGCGAGCGCGAGGTTTTGGGCCTTCCGCATCTTCGACGCCGCCACCATCTGCAATGCCTTGGTGATCTGCGACGTGTTGCGGATCGATTTGATCCGGCGCCGGATGTCTTGGGTATTGGCCATGGGTTACAATCTCCGTTTCGTCCGGTAACGGGCGGCACGCTCGCGGACATGGAAACCGATCTCGCGCTTCGGCTTCGCTTCCGGTTCCAGCAACCGTTTCAATACGGCGAACAATTCGATGATCTCTTCGTCGTGTGAATCCAATCGTCGCTCCAAATCTTTCAGCTTGTTCGCGAATTCCGCGTTCGCTGCCACCATTTCACGCAAACGCACAAACGCCCGCACCACCCGAACACTGGCCTGAATCGCGACTTGGCTGCTCAGGACCGTGGCCAACATAATGGCGCCGTGTTCAGTGAAGACCCACGGTCGTTTTCGTCTGCCACCGCGCCCCTTCTTTGATGTCGCAATCTGCGACATCAAACGTTTGAACTCCTCCGCAGTAAGCTGAAACGCGAAGTCAGTGGGAAACCGCTCGCGATTCCTATGGAGCCGCTCGTTCAGCCGCCTTGTGCTGGTTCCGTAGATCGCCGCCAAATCCGAATCCAGCATGACGCGTTGTCCCCGGATCAAATAGATCGCGGATTCGACATTATCGAGTTGCGAGGGGGAGGATTCGTTCATGGCCAGCGAAATCATTTAGGAAACCGGATTGGTCGATTTGAATTCGTCGAGAGCCGCGGCCAGTTCGCCTTCGAGGTCCTTGTCGAGGGCCCCCTTCGTGACGATCGAAGCGAGGACGCTCTCCTTCCGGGTGCGCAGATAATCCTGCAGCTTCACCTGGAATTGTTTCACTTTGTCGACCGGCACCGCATCCAGATAACCGTTCTGCATCGCCCAGAGAACGGCGACCTGTTCCTCGACGGGAATCGGGTTGTATTGGATCTGTTTGAATAACTCGACGATCCGATTGCCGCGATCGAGGCGCGCTTTCGTCGCTGCATCGAGATCGGAGCCGAACTGCGCAAACGCCGCCAGCTCGCGGAACTGCGCGAGATCCAGCTTGATCTTGCCAGCCACCTGCTTGATCGCCTTGATCTGAGCGGCGGACCCGACGCGGCTCACAGAGAGACCGACTGAAATCGCCGGGCGCACACCCTGGTAAAACAAATCCGTTTCGAGATAAATCTGGCCGTCCGTAATGGAGATGACGTTTGTCGGGATATAAGCCGAAACGTCGCCGGCCTGGGTCTCGATAATGGGCAGCGCGGTGAGCGAACCGCCGCCCGCCGCCTCGATGACACGCGCGCTCCGTTCGAGCAGGCGCGAGTGCAGATAAAAAACGTCGCCGGGATACGCTTCGCGGCCGGAGGGACGCTTCAGCACGAGCGACACCTGCCGGTAGGCAACGGCGTGCTTCGACAAATCGTCATAGATGATCAGCGCGTCCATGCCGTTATCCATGAACCACTCACCCATCGCGGCCCCGGCAAACGGCGCCAGATACTGGTTGGTAGCGGTATCGGAAGCGGGCGCGGAAATGATTGTCGTGTACTGCATCGCCCCTTCCTTCTCGAGAATAGCGAGCGCGCGGGCGACGTTCGAATTCTTCTGCCCGATCGCCACGTAAA
>JAVEDG010000073.1 GCA_030841245.1 Actinomycetota bacterium | reverse complement strand
GGGCTGCGGACTCTCACCTACGGCGGACCTGCCGCTGACCTCGACGTGATGGCCGAGGCGAAGTCAGGTGATTTCGCCAACGTTGCCACGGCCGCCGACGACGTGTCGTTGCTGGCGTTCACGTCGGGCACGACCGGTCGGCCGAAGGCGACGATGCACTTCCACCGTGACGTGCTGGCCAACGCCGACACGTTCGCGCGCCACGTGCTCAAGCCGCGACCCGACGACGTGTTCACCGGGACGCCGCCGCTCGCGTTCACCTTCGGTCTCGGCGGCCTGGTGGTGTTCCCGCTGCGGGTCGGTGCGAGCACGCTGCTGGTCGAGAAGGCGACGCCCGACGAGCTGTTCCGGCTGGTCGCCGAGCACCGGGTGACCGTGCTGTTCACCGCGCCCACCGCCTACCGCGCGGTGCTGCCGTCGCTGGCCGACCTCGACATCTCGGCGCTGCGACGGTGCGTGTCGGCGGGCGAGACACTGCCGCGGGCGACGTCGGACGCGTTCTTCGAGGCCACCGGGATCCGGATCATTGACGGGATCGGGTCGACGGAGATGCTGCACATCTTCATCTCGGCGGCGGACGACGACATCCGCCCGGGCTCGACCGGCAAGCCGGTGCCGGGCTTCGTGGCGCAGGTCGTCGGGCGGGACATGAGCCCGCTGCCGGACGGCGAGGTCGGGCGGCTTGCCGTGCGGGGCCCGACCGGCTGCCGGTACCTGTCGGACCCGCGCCAGCTCGACTACGTCCGCGACGGGTGGAACCTCACCGGCGACGCCTACATCCGCGACGCCGACGGCTACTACTGGTTCCAGGCGCGGGCCGACGACATGATCATCTCGTCCGGCTACAACATCGCCGGGCCGGAGGTCGAGGGGGCGCTGATGAGGCACCCCGACGTCACCGAGTGCGGCGTGGTGGGTCTGCCCGACCCGGACCGCGGCTCGGTCGTCACGGCGTACGTCGTGCTGCGCGACGGCGCCGACCGGTCGGAGGTCGCGGTCAAGGCGCTGCAGGACTTCGTCAAGGCCGAGATCGCGCCGTACAAGTACCCGCGCGTCATCCACTTCGTCGACGAGCTCCCCCGCACCAACACCGGCAAGCTGCAGCGCTTCCGCCTCCGCGACGCCCCGCTCACCTGACCCCACCCGCGCGGGCCTTGGTGTCGCACAAGATCACGACTTTTCGGCGATCTTGAGCGTTTGGAGCCGAGTCCCACGTCTGGGCACGCTCAAGATCACCATTCATGGGGTGGATCTTGAGGCGGATGGGACGAATTCGCCGCGTGCATTGTCTCAAGATCGTTCGCCGATGCAGCGCCTCAAGATCAATGGATGACCTGGCAGAAGTCCTGGGTCAGGCCGGCCGCTCGAACCACCATGACTTGTCGGCCTCGTGGGTCAGGGTGAAGCCGATCCGCTCGAGCAGCGTGCGGGAGGCCACGTTCCCGACCTCGACCTCGGCGGTCAGCACGCGTACGTCGGGCTGGGAGCCGAGATGGTCGACCAGGAGTCGGACCGCCTCGGTGCCGTATCCCCTGCCGCGGAACGGTGCCGCCAGCCCGTAGCCGATCTCGATCCGGCCCTCGTCGTCAGCGGCGCCCTTGGTCCCCGCGTCGCCGATGACCCGACCGTCCTCCACGAGGGTGACGAACCAGCCGAGCTCGTCGTCGCTGGTCGCGTACGGCAGCGACATGCGCAGCCCGTCGAGCGTGTCGGCATGCGGGTAGCCCTCAGCGAGGGGAAGGCCGGCGTCATCGCCCTCGAGCAGGGCGCGGGCCGCAGCCAGGGTCTGCGGTGTGAGGGCGATGCGGTCGCCGGTCAGCTGAGTACGCACCCGCTGACCCTAGACATCCGCCGTACGGCTGCGCACTCGTGAAGCTCGCTGATCCATGTACGAGCCGAACACAATGGCGCTTCCTCGACCGCTCCTACGCCTTGATTTGCATGATCGCGAGCGCGTTGCCACCAGGGTCGACGATCCACGACATCAAGGCGAAGCCGAGGTCGGCGATGCCGTCCTCGGTCTTCAACCCGGGCATGTCGTAGTCCTCGGGCTGGACTCCACGCCCTCTGAGCTGGCCGACTTCCGCGACCAGATCGGGCACCGTCCACCCGGCTTGGGTCTGAGTGTCGGCAGTGCCAGTCGTGCTCCTCGTGACCGCGAGCTCGGTGCCGCCCCCGCACCTCAGCCGGATGGCTTCCTCGTTGTCATCGAGCAGGTCCAGCCCCAGCCGTTCGTGATAGAACTCGCGGGCCGCATCAAGATCCTTCGCGAGGAGCACTGGGTGGATCGGGTGGTCTCCTAGCATGGCCGCTCCTTCCGACGTGGCCCCCCGCCGCGACCGTAGGACCAAAGCACCTTCCGCGCTACCGACGATCGGCGTGAGACAGGTCCGGGGCTTCGGTGGCCCATACGATCAGGGCGATGCCGTCGAACCGTCCCACTGGACTGCGGTTCGCGCTGCGCGAGTGGATGCGTCCGCCACGACCGCATGGTGAGGCGATCGAGGGGCGGACAGTCAGCTTCCTCGAGCTGTTCTACGACCTCGTCTTCGTCGTGTTCGTCTCGCAGGTGGCCCACGCGCTGGCGACTCACCCCGACGGTGCGGGCGTTCGCAGCTTCGTCGTCCTCTTCACTCTGCTCTGGTACACGTGGCTGAACGGAACGCTGTACCACGACCTGCACGGCAGTGACGACGGCCGCTCGCGGATCTACATGTTCGTCCAGATGTTGCTGATCTCGTCGATGGCAGTCTATGCAGGCAAGGCCACCGTGAACAGCGAGGACGGGCGTCGCTTCGCCATCCTGCTCTCGGTGCTGCTGGTGTGGCTCATCTACCAGTGGTGGGTCGTCCGACGACAGGACGACCCTCAGATGGCTGCCCTCAGCACGCCGTACTTCGTGGGCCTGGCGGTGATCCTGGCCCTGGTGCTCTCGAGCATCGGCGTCGAGGACCCGTCGACTCGGCTGATCCTGTGGGCTGTCGGGGCCGCCGGGGCGATCGTCGTCCCGATTGCCGGCTCGGTGCGGCGGCCCGAAGGGTTGGCCGAGGGATTCCAGGTCTCGGAGTCGACGGCAGAGCGGTTCGCCCTCTTCACGATCATCGTCCTCGGCGAGGTGGTCGTCGGAGTTGTCAACGGGCTCTCCGATGCCGGCGGGGGCTGGGCGACCAAGGGCGTCGGGTGGCTCTGTCTCGGCATCGGCTTCGGCATCTGGTGGAACTACTTCGACTTCGTCGGGCGGCGCCCACCACGTCCGGGCCTGGGCCTGCGTGGGCTCTGGTTGGTCGCGCACCTGCCTCTGTCGATGTCGGTCGCGGCCACCGGCGCTGGGATGGTCATCCTCATCGAACACGCCACCGACGGCCGCACCCCAACCGAAACCGGGTGGCTGATCGGCGGCTCGATGGCGCTGCTCTGCCTGAGCCTGGCCATGCTCGTGGCACTCATGCCGGAACGA
>JAVEDG010000058.1 GCA_030841245.1 Actinomycetota bacterium | reverse complement strand
TGTGTGAAGACCAGTCGCCCCCGGTCCATCCGGTGCTCGTCCAGCTGTGGCTGGTCCAGCTGTGCGAGGACCAGTCGGCCCCCGCCCAGTCGGTCCCCAGCCACGTCGTCCCCGCCCACGTCGTCCCCAGCCACGACGTGTCGGTCCAACCCGATCCGGTCCATGCGTTGCCGTTCCAGCTGCCGCCGGTCCAGGCGTCGCCCGACCACGCCTGCGGCGCCCAGGTCACGCCGACCCAGCGCGCGCCGAAGATGTCCTGCTCTCCTACGAGGTCGGTGCCGCCGGCCGCGACGTGTGCCGACCCGCGCGCCATCTCGAGACTGCCCGTGCCGGTCCCGAAGGGCTGGCTCGCCGCCACGGTCGACGGCCCGGCGGACAGTGCCTTCCCGACGTCGAGCGCACCCGAGCCGCGGTAGAGCGAGCTGGCCCCAGGGAAGCCGGTGGCCGAGGTCATGAGCATCTTCTTGACCTGGTCGGGAGTCAGCTTCGGGTAGCGCTGAAGGAGGATCGCAGCCGCGCCGGACACGACTGCCGTCGCCTGCGAGGTGCCGCTGCCCCGGAGGAAGCGGGTGCCTACCCGGCCCAGGGGGTTGGCCAGGTCGATGTCGCTTCCCGGGTCGCGCAGCCCGAGCACGTGCACCGCCGGGGCGACCAGGTCCACGTGCCGTGTCGTCGTCCCGCGCGTGGCGAAGGCGGGCACGGTGTCGTCGTTCGTGGTGACCGTGCCCATCGGGTCCTCGGCGCCGACGGCGATCACGGTGGGATCCATGGCCGGGTCCGACAGCGTCGGGTGCTCCGTGCCGTCGTTGCCACCGGCCACGACGACCACGATCCCCTTGTGCCAGGCCGCCTCGGCGGCGAAGGCCAGCGGGTCGAGCCGGTAGTCCTGGGTGGAGTCGGTGCCGAAGGACAGGTTGACCACCCGGATGTTCATCCCCGGGTCGTGGGCGTGCTGGGTCACCCAGTCGAGGCCGGCGATGACCTGCGACACGTCGACAGCGCCGTCAGCCGCAGCGATCTTGATGCTCACCACACGGGCGTCCGGGGCCACGCCGACGAACCGCTTGGCGTCGGCGTACTTGGCGGGGTTCACGATGGCGTCGCGTCCGACGATGATGCTCGCCATGTGGGTGCCGTGGCCGAATGTGTCGCGGTGGGCGAGCTCGGGGTCCTGCGACTCGAAGGAGAGGTCCGGCCCGTTGACGACGTTGCCCGAGGTGAGCCCGGTGAGCTGCGACACCCCGGAGTCGAGCAGCGCCACGTCGACGCCCTTGCCGGTGTACCCCGCCTTCCAGGCGGCCTGGGCCCCGGCGACCCGGGTCATGTTGTAGAGGGAGCCGAAGTCGCCCGTGGCGTCGTAGCCGAGAGCCGGGTCGACCGAGGACAGGTGGCCCCGGGCGTCCGGGCTCACGCCCAGGACACCGGCCGAGCGCGCCAGCCCGCGGACCTGGGAGCGCTCGAGCGTGGCGGCCACACCGCCGACGAGCCGCAGCGGTCGTACGACGGTCCCGCCCGCCCGGGAGACCGCCTGGCGGGCCGCGGCGACCCCGCCCTCGGCCCGCACGATTACCTGCGCCGTTCGCTCGGCGGACCCACCGGACCCACCGGACCCGGCGGAGCCGACGGAGCCGGCGGACCCGAGCGAGGGGACGAGCACCGCAGTGCAGAGCACGGCGGCGAGCAGGCTGCCGCGGCGGGGGAGCCGGGCGGAGCGAACGGGGAAGGAGGACATCGGGAACCCCTCCGCGCCTTACGGCGCGTGATCGGTACGACACTGATTGTGTGCACCGATCTCGTCGACCCGCAGCGGCTTGATAACCCAATTGGGGGACTCTTTGCCCGCGCAACACCGAGCACGGGCCCAGCGGCAGGTCCAGGGAGACCTTTCGGTGTCGCGCCGAGGGTCAGGCTTTGCCGAGCGCGGCGGCGACGACCTCGCGCGCCTCCGCCTGGATCTGCGCCAGGTGCTCGGAGCCCCGGAAGCTCTCGGCGTAGATCTTGTAGACGTCCTCGGTCCCGGAGGGCCGCGCGGCGAACCAGCCGGCCTCGGTGACGACCTTGATCCCGCCCAGCGCGGCGCCGTTGCCGGGCGCGCTGGTCAAGGTTGCCGTGATCTTCTCCCCGGCGAGCTCGTCGGCCTGGACCTGCTCGGGGCTCAGATCGGCCAGCCGCTTCTTCTCCTCCGGGCTGGCGGGCGCGTCGACCCGCGCGTACGCCGGGTCGCCGAACCGCTCGGTGAGCCCGGCGTACCGGACGCTCGGCGTCGCCCCGGTGACGGCGGTGATCTCCGCGGCCAGCAGGTCCAGGACGATCCCGTCCTTGTCCGTGGTCCACACGCTGCCGTCCCGGCGGAGCAGGCTCGCGCCCGCCGACTCCTCCCCGCCGAACCCCACCGACGCGTCGAGCAGACCGGGGACGAACCACTTGAACCCGACCGGCACCTCGAGCAGGCGTCGGCCGAGGGACTCGGTGACCCGGTCGATCATCGACGAGCTCACCAGGGTCTTGCCGACAGCCGCGGTCGCGGGCCAGCCGTCACGGTGGGCGAAGAGGTAGTCGATGGCGACGGCGAGGAAGTGGTTGGGGTTCAACAGGCCGGCGTCGGGCGTCACGATGCCGTGGCGGTCGGCGTCGGTGTCGTTCCCTGTCGACAGGTCGAAGTCGCCGCGGCGGGCGATCAGCGAGGCCATCGCGTCGCGGGACGAGCAGTCCATCCGGATCCGCTCGTCCCAGTCGAGGGTCATGAAGCGGAACGTCGCGTCCACCAGCGGGTTGACGACGGTCAGGTCGAGCCGGTGCCGCCCGGCGACGGCGGCCCAGTAGTCCACGCTGGCGCCGCCCAGTGGGTCCGCGCCGATCCGCAGGCCCGCGCGCCGGACCGCGTCCAGGTCCACCACGTCGGGCAGGGCGTCGACGTAGGCGCCGAGGAAGTCGTAGTGCCGGGTCGTGTCCGCCGCCCGCGCCTTGGCCACTGGCACCCGGCGTACGCCGTGCAGGCCTTCGGCGAGCAGCTCGTTGGCCCGGTCCTGCACCCATGCGGTGATCTCGCTGCCGGCCGGCCCGCCGTCGGGCGGGTTGTACTTGAAGCCGCCGTCCTCCGGTGGGTTGTGCGACGGCGTGACCACGATGCCGTCGGCGCGTGACGCGTCGTCGTCCGAGCGGCCCCGGTTGTGCTGGAGGATCGCGAGGGACAGCGCCGGGGTCGGCGTGTAGCGGTCGGACGGCTCGACGAGCACCGTGACCTCGTTGGCCGCCAGGACCTCGAGGGCCGACGCGTGCGCCGGCTCGGAGAGCGCGTGCGTGTCCTTGCCGAGGAACAGTGGTCCGCCGATGCCGTGCGCCTGGCGGTAGTCGCAGATGGCCTGCGTGGTGGCGAGGATGTGGTCCTCGTTGAAGCCGAGCCGCAACGCGCTCCCGCGGTGGCCCGAGGTGCCGAACGCGACCCGCTGTGCGGGCTCGCCGGGATCCGGGTGCTCGGTGTAGTACGCCGTGACCAGCCGGGCCAGGTCGACGAGGTCCTGCGGCTCCGCCGGCTGGCCGGCGCGCGGGTGCTCACTCATCCGGCGTACGGTCCTCCTCCTGCGCGGAGCACGAACCACACGTGCTTACCCTCCTCGAACGGGTCGACTCCCCAGTCCGAGGAGAGCAGGTCTACCAGTTCCAGCCCGCGACCGCTCTCGTCGGACGCGGCGGCCTGACGCGGTCGCGGAGGCGTGGCGTTGCCGTCACGCACTCGGACCTGCAGCGCGTGGCCGTCGCACTCAGCGGCGACCACGATCGGCGGACCCCCGTGCAGGGCCGAGTTGGTCACCAGCTCACTGACCAGGAGCACCGCATCCTCGACGACGGCCCCGGTGTGCACGAGGCAGGTCTCGTGACGCAGGAAGCTGCGAGCGATCGCGGGCGCCTGCGGCGACTGGGGCAGGGCCCGCTCGGCGCGCGGCGTCGTCTCGCACATCCGCTGCCTCCCGGTGCCATGGCTGAACAGGACCGACCGTGCGGTAAGCGGCCTCCGGTGTTGGGCGGGCACGGGGCACTGAACCACCGGTGTTCCCGCCTCGGTGCGGACCAACCCCTTCTGTGCGCACGGGTGAGCCTCGATTCCACATTTCGGCTGATACCCGACTAGTCGGACCTCGACTATCGTCGATCTGAGCGGTCGACCGGCCGCCATTCGTGCCGTAGCCGACGGGATGTCCGATGAACCGTGCCCCGCTCCGCCTCCTGTCGTTGTCGGCCGTGGTCGCCGTTGCGCTGCCGCTGGCCGTCTTCGCGCCAGGTGCCGCGACCGCACGGGTGCTCAGCGTCAGGACCGTCGCGCACCGCGCGAGTGCAGCGGTCAACGGGGAGGTAGTGCTGGGGCTCCCATCCCCCGCCACCGACGTGGCGGCCTACTGGCGGGGGGCTCCCTCCGCCAGGGTCACGCTGTCCTTCAGTCCTGACGGCGTCCATTTCGGCCCGGCGGTGGCCGCCGGTCGCGACGACGTGGGAGCCGGGCGGCACGACGGTCGCACCTATGGCGCCCTGCACGGTGCCGGCGGAGCGATTGCCGTGCGCGTCCGGGCGGACCGTCCCATCGCCCGGCTGACCGTGCTCGGGCTCGCCGACGGGAGCCGGGAGCAGCGCACCCGGGTCGGCCAGGCGGTTGCGTCGGCATCTGTAGCGCAGCCGACTGTGATCCCCCGGTCCGGCTGGGGCGCGGACGAGAGCCTGCGGTACGACGCCACTGGCAACGAGATCTTCCCTGAGGTGTTCCAGACGACGAAGAAGCTGATCGTCCACCACACCGACACGGCAAACAACGACCCGGATCCCGCCGCTACCGTCAGGTCGATCTACTACTACCACGCGGTCACGCAGGGCTGGGGTGACATCGGCTACAACTTCCTGATCGACGAGAGCGGGCGCATCTACGAGGGTCGTCACTCGCGTGAATACGCAGCGGGGGTATCGCCGAGCGGCGACGACGCCAACGGACACGGTGTGACCGGCGCGCACACGTCCGGCTGGAACTCCGGGACGGTGGGGGTCGCGCTGCTGGGCACGTTGACGAACCAGGACGCGACGCCGGCGGCGCGCCAGGCGCTCACCGATCTGCTCGCGTGGGAGGCGAGCCGCAACGGCATCGACCCCACTGCGACGTCCACCTTCGTCAACCCGGTCAGCGGAGCGAGCATCACGACCGCGAACATCGGCGGCCACCGTGACTACGGTGCTACGGAGTGTCCGGGCGGCATCTTCTACGCGACTCTGCCGACCCTGCGCACCGCGGTGGCCGCCGAGATCGCTGGTCCTTCACCGAGCCCAAGCCCGACGCCGACCACGACCTCCACAGGACCACCGGCCGACACGTCGGCGCCGACTGTGCCGCAAGGGCTTGTCGCGACGGCCAAGAAGCGGGGCGCCGCGCTGAGTTGGTCCGCGTCCACCGACAACGTCGCGGTGTCCGGGTACGCCGTGCTGCGGAGCTCGACGGGAGCGGCGGGCAGCTACGTCCAGACGGCGACGTCGCGCACCACGGCGTACACGGACGGCACGCTCACGTCCGGTCGCACCTACTACTACGAGGTGGCTGCGTACGACGTAGCCGGCAACCGCAGTGCGCCGTCCAAGGTGGTGACGGTCAAGGCCCGATAGCGCCGGGCTAGGTTCGAGCCATGGCCCGCATGTCTCTGGACCTCACGGTCAACGGCGAGCGTCGCAAGGTCGACGTCGACACCCGCACCACGGTGCTCGACCTGCTGCGCGAGCAGCTGGGGCTCACGGGTTCGAAGAAGGGCTGCGACCACGGCCAGTGCGGCGCCTGCACCGTGCTCGTCGCCGGTCGACGGGTCCTCGGCTGCCTGGTGCTCGCAGTGACGCTGGAAGGCGCCGAGGTCACCACGGTCGAAGGACTGGCCGACGGCGACGACCTGCACCCGGTGCAGCGAGCGTTCCTCGACGCCGACGCCTTCCAGTGCGGTTACTGCACGCCCGGCCAGCTCTGCTCCGCCGTCGGCATGCTGAGGGAGGTGGGCGAGGGATGGCCGAGCGTGGTGACACCGCCTGGGGCGACGGTGTCCGTGTCGTCCCTCGGTCCCGACGAGGTGCGTGAACGGATGAGCGGGAACCTGTGCCGCTGCGGCGCCTACGTCAACATCGTTCCCGCCGTCCTGGCTGCGCGCCGATGAAGGCGTTCGAGTACGAGCGGCCCGTCGGCGTGACCGAGGCGGTCGCCCTCGCCCGGCGCGCCGGCTCGCGGTTCCTCGGCGGCGGGACCAATCTCGTCGACCTGATGAAGCTCGGGGTGGAGACGCCCGACCTGCTGGTGGACCTGACCGGCCTCGATCTCGCCGAGGTGCTGGAGCAGCCCGACGGCGCATTGCGGATCGGTGCGACCGTGCGCAACAGCGACCTGTCCGCCAATGACGCCGTGCGGGCGCGCTACCCCGTGCTGTCGCAGGCGCTCGTCGCCGGAGCTTCGGGCCAGCTGCGCAACATGGCCACCGTCGGCGGCAACATGCTTCAGCGCACCCGCTGTCCCTACTTCCAGGACGTGACCAAGGCGTGCAACAAGCGCGTTCCGGGCAGTGGCTGCCCGGCCCGAGCGGGCGAGCACCGCAACCTCGCGATCCTCGGGGCGTCGGAGGCGTGCATCGCGACCAGCCCCTCGGACTTCGCGGTCGCACTTGCCGCTCTGGACGCAGGGGTCACCGCGCTGACGACCGAGGGCGAAGTTTCTCTGACCGTCTCCGACTTCTTCCGGCTCCCGGGCGACGAGCCGCAGCGGGACACCAACCTGCCGCCAGGCGCGCTCGTCACCGCGCTCACGGTTCCTCGCTTGGACTGGGCCACCCGCTCGGCCTACCGAAAGGTGCGCGACCGGGCGTCCTACGCGTTCGCCCTCGTGTCCGTCGCAGCGGCCGTCGACCTCGACGGAGACCGGGTGCGGGACGTGCGCCTCGCGCTCGGTGGCGTGGCCCATGCTCCGTGGCGGGCCACCCGCGCCGAGGAGGCGCTGCGCGGCGGTCCGGCCACCGAGGAGGCGTTCTCGGCGGCGCTGCGTGGCGAGCTCGAGGCGGCCGAACCCCTGCCGCACAACGGTTTCAAGGTGGACCTCGCGCACAACGTCGCCGTGCGAACGCTCACCGAGCTCACCGGGGTGCCCGCGTGAACGACGTGGTGCGGCCGGTGATGCAGGACGCGGTTGCAGCGGCGCCCACCCGCGTCGACGGCCGCGACAAGGTGACCGGGCGCGCCCGGTACGCCGTCGAGCACCCGGTCGAGGACGTGGTGTGGGCCTGGCCGGTCACCAGCACCGTCGCCAAGGGCCGCGTCACGGAGATCGATGCCTCGGAGGCGAACGGCACGGAGGGCGTCATTGCCGTGCTCACCCACGCCAACGCACCGCGGCTGGGTGAGACCGACGACGCGGAGCTGCAGCTGCTGCAGTCCGACCGGGTTGCCTACCGCGGTCAGGTCTGCGCCCTCGTCGTGGGGGAGACGGTCGAGAGCGCGAGAGCCGGTGCCGACGCGGTGCGCGTCCGGTACGACGAGGCCGAGCACGATGTCGTCCTGGATGCCCGGCACCCCGCGATGTTCACGCCCGAGAAGGTCAACCCCGGCTTTCCCACGGACACGTCGATCGGCGACCCGGACACCGCCTTCGCCGTCGCGGCCGTGCAGCTGGACGCCACCTACACGACACCCACCGAGCACAACCATGCGATGGAGCCGCACGCGACGACGGCGAGCTGGGGGGCCGACGGCACGCTCACGTTGTACGACTCCAACCAGGGCTCCACCGGTGTGGCTCGGGTGATGGCCGACCTGTTCGGTCTTCAGGTCCGCGCGGTGCACGTGATCAGCGAGCACGTCGGTGGTGGTTTCGGCTCCAAGGGCACGCCGCGCCCGAACATCGTGCTGGCGGCGATGGCAGCGCAGGCGGTGGGTCGCCCCGTGCGGCTGGCGCTGGGCCGCCAGCACATGTTCTCCCTCGTGGGCTACCGGACGCCGACCATCCAGCGACTGCGACTGGGTGCGACCACTGACGGCGTGCTCCGGTCGCTGGTGCACGACGTCTGGGAGCAGACGTCGACGCTGGACGACTTCGCCGAGCAGACTGCGGTGATCTCGCGGATGCTCTACGCGGCACCGGCACGGCGGACGACGCACCGGTTGGTCCGGCTCGACGTGCCGACTCCCTCGTGGATGCGGGCCCCCGGGGAGGCGCCCGGCTCGTTCGCGCTCGAGTCGGCGATGGACGAGCTGGCCGCCGCGTGCGACCTCGACCCCGTCGAGCTGCGGGTGCGCAACGAGCCGGACGTCGACCCGGAGAGCGGCAAGCCGTTCAGCAGCCGCAACCTGGTGGCCTGCCTGCGGGAAGGGGCTCGCCGCTTCGGGTGGGAGCAGCGCGACCCCACACCCGGCGTACGCCGGGACGGCAGGTGGCTCGTCGGCACCGGTGTCGCGAGCTCGACCTATCCCGCCCGCACCGCACCGTCCCAGGCGCGCATGAGCATCGGCTCCGACGGCGTCGTCACCGTCGAGCTCAACGCGGTGGACATCGGCACCGGGTCGCGCACCGCCCTGACCCAGATCGCCGCGGAGGCCATGGACCTGCCTACCGACCGGGTGCGGCTGCGGATCGGCGACAGCACGCTGCCACCGGCGATGATCGCTGGCGGTTCGATGGGCCTCACCTCGTGGGGCTCGGCCATCGTCAAGGGCGCGCGGCAGCTGCGGGAGCTGGTGGGACGCCGCGACGGGGCGATCCCCGAGGACGGCCTCGAGGTGACGGCCGACACGGCCGAGGAGGTCCGGGCCGTCAGCGGCTACGCGCGGCACGCGTTCGGGGCCCAGTTCTGCGAGGTGCGGGTCGACGCCGACACGGGTGAGGTGCGGGTGCCACGGCTGCTCGGCGTCTTCGCGGTCGGTCGCGTGATCAACGCCCGGACCGCGCGCTCGCAGCTGGTCGGCGGGATGACGATGGGTCTGTCGATGGCGCTGCACGAAGAGGGCGTGGTCGACGTACAGCACGGCGACAACGTCAACCACGACCTCGCCGGCTACCACATCGCGGCCCACGCGGACGTGGCCGATGTCGACGCCATGTGGCTCGAGGAGCACGACGAGCACCTCAACCTGGTGGGGGCGAAGGGCATCGGTGAGATAGGCATCGTCGGCACCGCGGCCGCGGTGGCCAACGCGGTGCACCACGCGACCGGTGTCCGGGTGCGGGACCTGCCGATCCGCGTCGACCGGCTGCTCGGCCGCGGCTGAGGCGACTCCGTCCGGCGGGGCGGCCTCGTCGTAGAGTGCTTGCGTGAGCAACCTCGAGCGTGACCCGCGGGAGGTCGCGAGCGGCGGCGTGGCGACGGTGAGCCGCGAGCCGGTGCGCCTCGACCTCGCCGCTCGTGAGGTGCCGCTCGGCGGGGTTCGCTCGATCGTCGTACGGCGGACGCTGCCGCACCGCGACCGTCGCACCATCGGTGCCTGGTGCTTCGTTGACGACTACGGCCCGACGGTTCCCGGCACCGGGATGGTCGTGCCGCCGCACCCGCACACCGGACTGCAGACGGTGACCTGGCTGCTCGACGGGGAGGTGCACCACCAGGACAGCGTCGGCAGCGACCAGGCGGTGCGGCCAGGGGCACTGAGCCTGATGACCGCGGGTCGGGGCATCGCCCACGCCGAGACGTCCCCGCCGCTGGCAGCCGGCGATCGCGGCATGCGCGGGCTGCAGCTCTGGGTCGCCCTGCCCGAGGACGCCCGCCACGGCCTACCGCACTTCGAGCACCACGACGACCTGCCGCGGCTGGGGGACGGAGCGCTGCGCGCGACGGTGATCGTGGGCTCGATCGGAGGCGTGAGCTCGCCGGCGCACGCCTACACCCCGTTGCTCGGTGCCGAGGTGTCCTTGTCGGCCGGCGGCGCAGGTGCCCTCCCGCTCGACCCCGGTCACGAGCACGGCGTCCTGGCCCTCGACCCGGGCGTGTCGGTCGACGGCGCGGCCCTGCCCGCCGCCACATTGCGCTACCTGGGGTGCGGGCGGGACCACCTCGACCTGGCAGCAACGGGGTCCGCGGCGCGACTTCTCCTGCTGGGCGGTGCGCCGTTCGAGGAGGAGCTGCTGATGTGGTGGAACTTCGTCGGTCGCACCCACGACGAGATCGTGGGGTTCCGCGACGAGTGGGAGGCCGGACGCGACAGCGGTGGGTCCCGCTTCGGCCGGGTGGACGGCTACGCCGGACCGGCGCTGCCCGCCCCGCCGCTGCCGGGCACGCGGCTGCTGCCGCGGCCGTTCTCGCGCGGCTGACCCCCCGTCCACAGCCGGCGTCTTCCCGCTGCGGGTCCACAGGCAGCGGTGCGGAGACCTGCCGGACCCGACGGCGCGCCCATGGTCGACGGATGGACTCCCGCACGCAGACCGTCGTCAAGATCTGCAGCCCGGCCGACATCGTCGGGGTCGTGCCCTTCCGGGTCGGCTTCCATCCCACCGAGAGCATCGTGCTGCTCTGCCTGCAGGGGTCCCGACGACGGGACCGGCTCGTGCTGCGTCAGGACCTCGTCGACGCCGAGGACGAACCTGCGCTCGCGGCCGACCTGGTCGAACGGGTCGCGCTGATCGGGGCCGACGAGGCGCTGCTCATCTGCTACACGGCCGACGCCGATCCCGAGCCGGGCTGCGCGGACGCCTCCGCCCGGCTGGCGCGTGGTCGGCTGGTCGACGCGGTCCGGACGGGTCTGCGTGGCCGCGGCATCGCGGTTCCGGAGGCGTTGCTGGTGCGTGACCGGCGGTGGTGGTCCTACCTCTGCGGCGACCCCGACTGCTGTCCGGCCGAGGGCACGCCGTTGCCCGAGGGCCTCACCCCGGCCGCCGGCCGGCTCGCGGCGGCCGCCGTCGCCGACGGGCAGGCCGTGCTGGCCGACCGCGACGAGCTCGCCAGGTCGATCCTGCCGGCCCGCAACCCGGTCGCTCGTGAGGTGCGGTGGCAGGCCGTCCGCGCTGCGATGGCCTGGCACGACGACCTGATCGGCCGGGGCGGCACGGCGCTCGCCCGACGCAGCACGGTGGCGCTCGTGCGCAACCTGTTGGACCGGTGGTCCTCCGGGTCGCGCGGGCTCTCCGCCGACGAGGCGGCCCGGGTCGTGGTCGGGCTGGAGCACCGCCCCACCCGCGACGAGGTCGGGACACTGCTGCTCGAGTCCGACCGCGGGGTCTTCCTCGCCCTGCTCGTCGCGCTGACCCGCCACGTCGACGGGTCGCTGGCCGCCCCGCTCTGCTCGGTGCTGGCCTGGGTCGCGCACGCGAACGGCGACGGGGCCCTCGCCAACGTGGCGGTCGAGCGGGCACTGCGCGCCCAGCCGGGCTACGAGCTGGCGCTGCTCATCGAGGAGGGGCTGGACCGCATGATCACGCCGGCGGAGGTGCTGCGGCTCACCAGGTGCGTGCGCGACGAGATGAGGGTCAGGTCCGCCTGACCATGGCCGCATCGGGGCGGCACCTGCGACCATGGGCCGCGTGTCCGGTCTCACCGAGGTGCCCACCTTCCGGCGGCGAGGTCGGGCCACCCTGGGCCAGGCGGACGCGCTGTCCCGGCTCTGGCCGGCGCTAGGCGTCGCCGTGGACGGTGCCCCTCTGGACCTGCCGGCCCTCTTCGGCCGCCACCGGCCGGTCGCGCTGGAGGTCGGCTTCGGGATGGGGGAGGCCACGGTCGCCTTCGCAGCGGCGCGGCCCGATGTGGACGTGCTCGCGGTCGAGGTCCACCCGCCCGGTCTGGGGTCGCTGCTGCGCCTGGTCGAGGAGCACGGGCTGGGCAACGTCCGGGTCGCCGACGGCGACGCCCGGGTGGTGCTTCGCTCGATGCTGCAGCCGGCGTCGCTCGAGGAGGTGCGGGTGTTCTTCCCCGACCCGTGGCCGAAGCGACGGCACTGGAAGCGGCGGCTGGTCGGGGCGGCGTTCGCCGACCTGGTGGCCGACCGGCTCCGACCCGGCGGCCGCCTGCACGTCGCGACCGACTGGCGCCCGTACGCCGAGCAGGTGCGCCTGCTGCTGGGTGGCCACCCGGCGTACGCCGTGCTCGACGAGGTGCCGTGGCGTCCGTTCACCCGGTTCGAGCAACGGGGGATCGCGGCCGGAAGACCGGCCGTCGACCTGGTGGCGGTGCGGCAGCACTAAGGTCCCTCCGGGGGAGAAAGGACCTGTCCGTGACCGACCGATCATCCCCTCGGGTGACGACCGGGCAGGTCGTTGGGCCGGTCGACGCGACCCAGGTGCCGCGCTACGCCGGGCCGGCCACCTTCGCCCGGCTGCCCCGCGTCGACGAGGTCGCCCGGGCCGACGTCGCGGTCGTCGGCGTGCCCTTCGACTCGGGCGTGACCTACCGGCCGGGTGCACGGTTCGGGCCGGCCCACGTGCGCCAGTCGTCGCGGCTCCTGCGCCCGTACAACCCGGCGCTGGGGATCGCGCCGTTCGGTGAGCAGCAGGTCGTCGACGCGGGCGACGTCGCGGTGAACCCGTTCGACATCGGGGTCGCGATCTCCACGGTCGAGGCGGCGGCGTCGGAGCTCACGGCGACGGGCGCGCGGTTGCTCACGATCGGCGGCGACCACACGATCGCCCTGCCCCTGCTGCGCGCGGTGCACGCGCGGCACGGGCCGGTCGCCGTGCTGCACTTCGACGCGCACCTCGACACGTGGGACACCTACTTCGGCGAGCCCTACACCCACGGCACGCCGTTCCGGCGGGCGTCCGAGGAGGGGCTGATCGACCTCGAGCACTCGATGCACGTCGGCATCCGTGGGCCGCTGTACGACGCATCGGACCTCCCCGACTCCGACCGGCTCGGGTTCGAGACCGTGCACTGCGTCGACGTGCAGATGCAGGGCCTCTCCTCCGCAATCGACCGGATGCGTGCGCGGCTGGGGGATGCGCCGGTGTACGTGTCCGTCGACATCGACGTGCTCGACCCGGCTCATGCGCCGGGCACCGGGACGCCGGAGGCGGGCGGCCTCACGTCCCGTGAGCTGCTGGCGATGCTGCGCGAGCTGGTCGACCTGCGTGTGGTCGGCGCCGACATCGTCGAGGTCGCCCCGGCGTACGACCATGCCGAGATCACCGGCATCGCGGCCGCGCACGTCGGCTACGAGCTGCTCTCCGTGATGTCCCGCACTCCCAGACCCCGAGCTGCAAGGAGTTCCGATGGCGACTGAGACGACACCGACCGGTCGGATAGCCGGGGTAGAGGTCCGCTCGATCGACTACGTGCCGCTGAACGAACGGCACGGCAAGGTCTGGAGCCTCGGGCCGCTGTGGTTCATGAGCAATGCGCAGATCGCGACGCTGGCCGTCGGGACGCTGTCGGCCGCCGCCGGCGGCAACCTGGTCTGGTCGCTGATCGCGATCGTCCTCGGCTCGCTGCTCGGCACGCTGTTCATGGCCTTCCACTCGGCGCAAGGCCCTCAGCTGGGGCTGCCGCAGATGATCCAGTCGCGGCCGCAGTTCGGCTACATCGGCGCGCTGCTCGTCTGGCTGTTCGCGTACCTGCAGTACGCCGGGTTCAACATCTTCAACACCATCCTTGCCGGTGACGCCCTGCACACGACGGTCCACGGCAGCAGCAAGCTCTGGATCGTCGTGGCGACGGTAGGCGCGGCGTTCGTGGCGATCGTGGGCTACGACCTGATCCACGGCGTGGAGAGATGGCTGACGGTCGGCTTCCTCGTCGTCTTCGGGCTGCTGACGATCGCGGTGTTCATGCTGCACTACCCGGGCGGCTCGTGGGACCTCGGCGGGTTCAAGTGGACGCCCTTCCTCACCCAGTTCGGTGTCGTGGGTGGCTATCAGATCAGCTGGGCCATCTACGTGTCCGACTACTCGCGCTACCTGCCGCCGGACGTCACGGTGCGCCGGACGTTCATCTGGACCTACTGGGGCTCCTCGCTCGGAGCCATCTGGCCGATGTGTCTCGGTGCGGCACTGGCGGCGTGGGCCGGGTCGAAGTTCGACACCATCGGCTCGCTCAAGGATGCGGGGGACACGCTCTTCAGCGGCTTCGGCGGCATCGTGCTGGTCTTCTCGGTGCTCGGGCTGGTGTCGGTGACGGCGCTGAACATGTACGGCGGCTCACTGACTCTGATCAGCGCGATCGACTCGTTCAAGCGGGTGCGCCCGACGCTGAACATACGCCTCGTGACGATCGTGCTGACCGCGGTGCTCTCGCTGATCCCCGCCCTGGTCAGTGGCGAGAACTTCCTGACCAACTTCGAGAACTTCCTGCTGCTGATCCTCTACCTGTTCGTGCCGTGGACGGCGGTCAACCTGGTCGACTACTACATCGTCCGTCGCGGGCACTACGCGATCGCCGAGATCTTCGACCCGAACGGCATGTACGGCAAGTGGGGATGGCGCGGCATCGTTTCCTACCTCGTCGGCTTCGGTGCGATGGTCCCCTTCTTCTCGACGCCGTCCTTCACGGGGCCGGTGGCCGATGCCATGAACGGGGCGGACCTGTCCCTGTTCATCGGGCTTCCCGTGTCGGCGGTCCTGTACTACGTGCTCGCGCGTTCGATCGACGTCGAGGCGGAGACGCGCGTCGCGGACGCCGAGGCCGAGCAGCTCGAGATTGCCGCGCGCAGGCACGAGCGGCCGGAGGAGTGAGCGAGCCGGCGCCTGACGCAGTCCGGACTGCGGCGGACATCCGAGCGGGGGAGACCACCTCGGTGGAGGTGGTCTCCGCCGCGCTGGAGCGGATCGACTCGCTGCAGCCGGGGCTGAACGCGTTCACCGTCGTGCTCGCCGACGAGGCGATGTCGGGCGCGCGGGCGGCCGACGAACGGGTCCGCTCGGGGGCTGAGCGGCGCAGCCTGCCGCCGTTGCTCGGCGTACCCGTCTCGGTGAAGGACCACATCTGGATGGCCGGCGCCCGGGCGACGAACGGCTCGGTCGCGCTGCGCGACTTCGTGCCGCCGGAGGACGCCGTACCGGTTGCCCGGCTGCGCGAGTCCGGGGCGGTGATCGTCGGCAAGACCAACAACCCGGAGTTCTGCTACCGAGGATTCACCGACAACCTGGTGTTCGGGCCGACGCGCAACCCCTGGGACCTCGACCGCACGTCCGGCGGGTCGAGCGGGGGAGCAGGGGCGTCCGTGTCGGCCGGTATGACGCCGATCGCCCTCGGCACCGACGGCGGTGGCTCGATCCGCATCCCTGCGTCGTTCTGCGGGGTCGTCGGTCACAAGCCGACCTTCGGCCTCGTGCCCAAGGAGCCGGGGTTCAAGGGCTGGAAGACGTTGTCCGTCGACGGCCCGCTGGCCCGCTCGGTCCGGGATGCCGCGCTGGCGCTGGGTGTGATCGCCGGGCCGGCGCCGGCCGACGACATGAGTTACCCGGGCCCACTTGTCGACTACCTCTCGGCGGCCGAGGGCGGTCGGGACCTGAGCGGGTTGCGCATCGGCTGGTCCGCCGACCTCGGTCTGCTGCAGGTCGACGCAGACGTACGGGCCGTCTTCGCCGGGGCGGTTCGCGTGTTCCAGTCGCTGGGGGCCGAGCTCGTCGAGTCCGCTCCGGCGGCGCCGCACCCGGCCGAGCTGTGGAACAGCATCGCGCTCGCGGAGGGGTTCTCCTCCGAGGGACCCCTGCTCGCGCAGTGGGCGGAGCAGATGTCGGAGGGGACCGCCGAGATCGTCGAGGCGGGTCGGCGCATCTCCGGCGGGGCGTACGTCGATGCGTTGCACGAGAAGGGCCTCTACACCCGCACCTGGGCGGAGTTCTTCGACTCCGGGATCGACCTGTTCCTCATGCCGACGCTCTCGGTGACGGCGTTCCCGGTCGGCGAGCTGACGCCGGCGACGGTCGAGGGGCAGCCGGTCGACCCGTTCTTCGACGACTGGTGCTCGACCTGTCTGCCCGCCAACCTCACGGGCATGCCGGCGACGTCGGTGCCGGCCGGTTTCGGCGACCGCGACCTTCCCGTCGGGGTGCAGGTCATGGGGCCTCGCTGGTCCGACTCGCTGACCCTGCGCGTCGCTGCGGCATTCGAGTCCGCAGTCCCGTGGACCGGCTTCGTCCCGCACGTGTGACGCGCGAACGTGCCCTGTGGACGGCGCCGGCGCCGGGGTCGTGAGATCGGTCAGGCTTGTCCAATGACCTTCCGAGACCTTCCCGCCGACTGGGACGAACGCCCGCTGACCGACCCGCGTCTGGTGGCAGACACCCTCGACCTCCTCGTCATGGAGCGCGACCGGGTCTCCGGCTGCCTGCTGCTCCTGCAGTGCGACGACGACGGCCGTCTCGTCCAGCCGGTGGTCCTGACCGATCCGCCGGACCGGGCGCCCGAGGCGGAGTGCGGCGCCGTGATCGCGGGCTTCTTGAGGGCGACGGGCCGTTGGGGTTCGCTCCTGCTCGCCGTCGGAAGGAGGGACGGTCTGTCCATCACGACACAGGACCAGGCCTGGGCCCGTGCCATGGCCACGGTCTGCGGCGGCGACGTGCGTTCCTTGGGTGCGTACGTCGTGACGCTCGACGGCTCGCGCGAGATCCCGTCCGCCGATCTCGCCGCCTGACATCCCGATCTGCGGCCGGAGTCACGACGCCGCGCCGCCCGCGGATCCGGCCGACCCGCCGAACGAGACCAGCAGCCGACCGGCCAGCTCACGGCCGGCGTCGACCAGCGCCGCGGGCTCCATGACGAAGGCGTCGGGTCCGGCGGTGATCAGGATCAGCCCGACCCGCTGATCCACGGGTGGCAGGAAGGCCGCGCGCAGGCTCACCGACTCCTCGTCGTCGTCGAGCACCTCGACTTGCTCAGCGAACCTGTCCACCGCCCAGCGGCCCGACTGGGGCACGACGAGCCGGACCCAGGTCCGGGTCCGGTTGGCGTCGATCAGCGTGTCCACCTCGGCCGGGCGCTCGAAGCTCGACTCCAGCACGTCCAGGGAACGGATCCCCGACACGAGGTAGGTCCGGATCCGGCCCTGGTCGTCGACCGGGCCCGCGTCCAGCTCCCAGCCGCGCCGGGTGCGGAGGACGCGCAACGGCTCGACGACCCGCGATGCCGATCCCGGTGCCCAGGTGCGTACATAGGTGATCCGCACCTGTCGACGCTCCTGCGCCGCGGCGTTCAGCTGCGCTGCGAGCTCGTCGCCCGCCGGGTCCGGGGCGTCCTCGGGCGCCCGCTCGATGCCGTCCTCGAATGCCTGCAGCGCTCTGCGGAGCACCTCGTTGTCCGGCTCGAGCGCGAGCAGGTCGCGCCCGGCGCCGTGCAGGGTGCTCAGCTGCTCGGCGCTGAGGTACTCCACGCCCAGCTCTCGTTCCGGGTCCGCCGAGGAGACCCGCACCACCTCCGCGGTGGCCGGGTCGTCGGACTCGTCGGACTCGTCGCCGTGGGGCCCTGCGTCGCCGCCGGGCCCTGCGTCGCCGTCGGGCCCTGCGTCGCCGTCCGGACCGACGAACTCGATGACCGGAAGCCGGAAGTCGGGCAGGTCGACGACGTCCGCGCGGTAGTACGCGAGCAGTGCCTGGCGCAACGACTCCGGCTCCTCCCCCAGCTCGGCCGCCAGCTCGCGCAGCGGCAGGCCGTCGGGGTGCAGCTCGAGGATCGCCAGAGCCCTGGCCAGCGCTGCGACGCGGCGGGCATAGATCGCGGGCGCCTCGGTCACGCCTCGACCACCGCCTGCAGCTCGCGCACGATCTCGTCCCGGATCTCGCCCGGGCCCACGACCGTCACGCGCGGTCCGAGCTCGTACAGGCGCCAGCGGAACACTTCGCGGTTGGTCACGACGTACGTCGCTCTGGTCACCCCGTCGCGGCTCGATCCGAGCGAGTCGGGTGAGCCGAGGACCTGCTCGACGAGTGGCAGGTTGGCCGCATCGCACTGGAGCGTCACCTCGGTGGCGGGGTCCTGCTGCCAGTTCAGCGGGTCGAGCGATGGCCGCGCGACCTCCGTGCCAGGCGCGGCGCTGCCCGGCGCCTCGATCGTCACGTCGCTCATCCGCGAGACGACGAACTCCTTGGCCACCCCGTCCTCGCGCCCGGTGAGGTACCAACCGGACGGGCCCGAATGCACCCGGTCCGGGTCCACCAGGCGCCGCTTGCCCTTGTAGGTGAAACGAGCCCGGCAGTGCCGGGCGGCCGCGCGCAGCACGAGGTCGAGCTGGGGGAGCGCGCCACCACCGGTGCCGTCGGCGACGCGTGGCGGCGGCTCGTCGGACAGCTGGACAGCCAGGTCACCGCGACCCGTCAGCAGGGCGGCGCGCAGCAGCTCGGCCCGCTGCCGAGCGCTCAGGTGCACGCGCAGCCGGTTGTCGTGGGCGAAGATCCGGTAGATCCCGTCCGAGCCCTGCGGCGCCACGTTGCGGATGTCGTAGCCGAGGGCGTTGAGGTGGCCGATGTCGCGGTCGACGTTCCTCCGCTTGGCCTCGACGGTGCCCGGGCCCGGCGCGACGTTGTCGAGAATCGTCTGCAGGGGCGCGCCGTGGACGGACGACGTGAGGACGGTCAGCAGCCGGACCAGCCGCTCCATCGCCGGCACCTGGTCCCGGCCTGGCTGGCTGGCCATCGCATCCCCTCTTCCGCGGCGTCTGGTGGACGTGGCCGTCCCATCCTGCCCCAGTGGGCGTGCGAGCCGAGCTGCCGGAGACAGTGGCCGCTCAGGTGACTGCGCGGTAGTGGGTGGTGAGCCCTTGCTCGTCGTCGAGGACGTGGAACGCCACGCCTGGTGGCGCGTCGTAGTCGAGCCACTCGCCGTGCTCCCAGGCCAGCCGCAGCGTCGAGACCACGCCTGGTGCGGCCAGCAGCGGCCGACGGGCGAAGGTCGAGACCGCAGCCGTGTGAGCATGCCCGCAGAGCAGCGCGACCACCTGCGGGTGGCGGCCGAGGACAGCAGCCAACCGTTCGGCACCGCTCTGTCGGATCGCATCGATGCCCGGCTCGTGCAACACGACCGGCGGGTGGTGGAAGCAGACGAATGCGGGCGTGCCGGCTGGCGGTGCAGCAAGCGTCTCGTCGAGCCACTCGAGGGTCTCGTCGGACAGCAGCCCGTCGGCTCGTCCTGGGATCGACGAGTCGCACATGGCGAACCGGGCCCCGCCCAGCAGGTGCACCTCGTTCACCGGCCCTGCCGACGGCGGCTGGTCGAGCAGCACCGCCCGATAGGACTCGCGCACGTCGTGGTTGCCGGGGCAGCGCAGGACGGGGGAGGGCGAGACGAGCAGCTTGGCGGCCTCGGCGTACTCGTCGGGCAGCCCGTGGTCGGCGATGTCGCCGGTGACCAGGATCGCGTCCACCGGTCGGCGCAGACCGTTCAGGTGGTCCATCACCCGGCGGGTCCGCTCCGCGTTGCGTTCGCTGCCGTCCAGGTGGGTGTCACTGATGTGAGCCAGCAGGAGCATCGGCACCTCCGAGACCAACCGCCGGTCCGAGCATGGCAGAGGACGTCCGGCGCCACCCACTCTGGGACACTCGCGCCATGAGTACCCCACTCGTGCAGGGCGGGCGCGCGATCGCGAAGTTCCGCGTGTTCGGCTTCCCCGTGACGATCGACATCTCGTTCGTCGTCGTTGCGGCATTGCTGGGCTACTACCCTGGTGTCACGGCTCGCGGTTTCGTGGTCTGGCTCGTGATGGTCCCGCTGGCCGTCCTCTCTCACGAGCTGGGGCACGCCTTCGTCGCTCGGCCGACGGGTGCCGAGCCGGCGATCACCCTGGCCGGGCTCGGTGGAGTCACGACGTACGTCCCGCCGCGCCGGCTCTCACGTGGGCGGAGCGTCGCGATCTCGCTCGCCGGTCCCGCCGTCGGGATCGTGATCGGCGGCGGGCTGCTCGCGTACGCCGCGACGGCCGGCCCGACGGCTGGGTCGCTGGGCGCCACCATCGTCGGCACGGCGATCTTCACCACGCTGGGCTGGAGCGTGCTCAACCTGCTGCCGATCCTGCCCCTGGACGGTGGACAGGCCCTGCGTGAGCTGCTGCCCGGCTCACCGCGGGTGCGCCAGACCCGGGCCGCGATGGTGTCCATCGTGGTCGGTGCGGCCTTCGCGCTGCTGGCCATCAGACTGAGCTACGTTTTCGGCGGCTTGCTGCTGCTCTTCCTCATCTACAGCAACGTGCAGACGGTGCGGGCGGCGCGCGAGCTGGGGTCGCAGGACGTCTCCCAGCAGCTCATGGTCCTGATCTGGAACGGCCGCGTCGACGACGCGCGGGACCTGCTCGAGGACAGCGACCCCTCGCAGGTCCACCCGCTCGTCGGCGCGGCGGTCCACGCGATGAGCGACGATCCCGTGGGCGGACGGTCGGCTCTCGAGTCAGCCGTCCGCGCCGGTGACTCGTTGGCCCCGGGTCTGTTGCTCCTCGTCCTCGGCGCCCGGGCGGACTGGCCCGCAGCCATCGCTTTGGCGCAGGGACCGCATGCCGCCAGGCTCGAGCCCGCCGTCGTGCAGACCGTGCAGTCCACGGCGTTCCAAGCAGGCGAGTACGGCGCCGCCGGTGGCATCGGCGACGGCTACCTCCACCAGCTCACGTCCGGCGCACCGGGCACCGCCGACCGGGTGCCGCGCGACGTGCGCTCCGCGATCGCGTTCCGCTCCACCCTCTCGTGGGCACGCTCCGGCCGGCCGGACCAAGCGGTTGCCTCGTTGCGCAGAGCGGCCGACCTGGGGTTCGACGACCTGACCATCGTCGACAGCGAGCCCGACCTGGCGCCGTTGCGGCCGCGGACGGACTACGACGAGGTCCGCCAGATCGTCCGCCGGTCCGCGCTCGCCCGGCTCGACCGCGAGGAGTCGGCCGACCCGGAGACGTGAGCACTGACGTGCGGATACGCACGAATCGTGTGCTTGTGCCCGGACTCTCCGGATGCGAATCGCCGTTCTGCACGGCGTCGAAGGTGCATGATTCGCGGCGCGGGGTCACCAGAGAGGACCGGCGATGGTTGCGCAGCAGCCGCCCACCGACACCAGCGATGATGCTTCACGCCTGAGCGCTCTCGGCTACACACCCGAGCTGTCGAGGGTGCTGAGCAAGTTCGCGAACTTCAGCGTCGCCTTCACCTACCTGTCCCCGATGGTCGGGATCTATTCGCTGTTCGTCTTCGGCGCGGGAGCCGGCGGACCGGCGTACCTGTGGCTGATGCCGATCGTCGTCATCGGCATGCTGTTCGTGGCCATGGTCTTCGGTGAGCTGGCCAGCCACTACCCGGTGGCCGGGGCGCTCTACCAGTACAGCAAGTACACCGTCGGTCCCGGCTACGGCTGGTGGGTGGGGTGGTTCTATGGCATCGCGCTTCTCGTCACGGTCGCTGCCGTGGACACCGGATCGGTCGGCTACATCACGAGCTTGTCGAACAACTGGTTCAACACCACGATGGACCCGACCAAGCACCTTACGATCCTCGTGGTGACGCTGTGCCTGCTCGCCGTGCAGACCCTCGTCAACATCGTCGGCGCCAAGATGATGGGCCGGGTCGCCGGCTTCGGTACCTACGTCGAGCTACTCGGCACCTTCGGCATCGCGATCATCCTGGCCATCGCCGGCTTCCACCACGGCCTCGGGTTCCTATTCACAACGCAAGGCGCGGAGCATGTGCACAGCAACCCGCTGGGCCTCGACTTCGGTGGTAATTGGTGGACCGGCGCGGCCCTGATCGCGATCCTCGCCCACGTCTACATCTTCTACGGCTTCGAGTCGGCGGGTGACGTGGCGGAGGAGGTCAAGGACCCGCAGCACAAGGTGCCGCGCGCGATGATCATGTCGCTGATCGTCGGCTTCGGGACCAGCTTCATCCTGGTCGCGGCCTTCATCCTCGCGATCCCGAAGGGCGGCTTCGGCAAGGCCGCGTCGTTCGAGGGCGGGATCAACTACATCATCTCCTCGAACATTCACTCGATGTTCGTGCAGGACGTGATCCTGGCGCTCGTCGTGTTCGCGTTCTTCAGCTGCGGGACCGCCATCCAGGCGGCCGCCGCGCGGCTCGTGTTCTCCTACTCGCGCGACAAGGCGCTGCCCGCGT
>JAVEDG010000035.1 GCA_030841245.1 Actinomycetota bacterium | reverse complement strand
GGGTCATTAACGGGCTGAAGGAGGGGAGCATCGACGTGGTGGTCGGGACCCACCGGCTCGTGTCGCGGGACGTGATGTTCAAGGACCTCGGGCTGGTCATCATCGACGAGGAGCAGCGGTTCGGGGTCGAGCACAAGGAGTACCTCAAGACGCTGCGGGCGTCGGTGGACGTGCTGGCGATGAGCGCCACGCCGATCCCGCGCACGCTCGAGATGGCCGTCACCGGCATCCGCGAGATGTCCACGCTGGCCACGCCGCCCGAGGAGCGGCACCCGGTGCTCACCTTCGTCGGCGGCTACGACGAGAAGCAGATCACGGCCGCGATCCGGCGCGAGCTGCTGCGCGAGGGCCAGGTCTTCTTCGTGCACAACCGGGTCAGCTCGATCGAGCGGGCCGCGGCGCGGCTGCGCGAGCTGGTGCCCGAGGCGCGGATCGCGGTGGCGCACGGGCAGATGGGCGAGCACAAGCTCGAGCAGGTCGTGCTCGACTTCTGGGAGAAGCGGTTCGACGTCCTGGTCTGCACCACGATCGTCGAGACAGGGCTCGACATCAGCAACGCCAACACGCTCATCGTCGAGCGGGCCGAGAACTTCGGCCTGTCCCAGCTGCACCAGTTGCGGGGTCGCGTCGGCCGAGGCCGGGAGCGCGCCTACTCCTACTTCCTCTACCCGCCGGAGAAGCCGCTCACCGAGACCGCGCACGACCGGCTGGCGACCATCGCGGCGCACAGCGACCTCGGCGCCGGGATGTACGTCGCGATGAAGGACCTGGAGATCCGAGGAGCCGGCAACCTGCTCGGCGGGGAGCAGTCCGGGCACATTGCGGCCGTCGGGTTCGACCTCTACGTCCGTCTCGTGGGTGAGGCCGTCGCCGACTTCAAGGGCGAGGCGCCGCGCGAGCTCGCCGAGGTCACGGTCGAGCTGCCCGTCGACGCGCACCTCCCGCACCACTACATCCCGGGCGAGCGGCTGCGGCTGGAGGCATACCAGAAGCTTGCGGCCGTCGGCAGCGTCGGTGAGCTCGACGCCGTGCGAGCCGAGCTCACCGACCGGTACGGCGAGCCGCCCGAGCCGGTCGCGAACCTGCTGGCGGTGGCCGCGTTCCGCCTCAGTGCCCGCGAGGCGGGCCTTGCCGAGGTCGCGGTTGCCGGACGGCACGTCCGGCTGTCCCCCGTGGAGCTCCTGGAGAGCCAGCAGCTGCGCCTGCAGCGGTTGTACCCCGGGACACTCGTCAAGCCGGCGGTCCGTACCATCATGGTGCCGAAGCCCTCGACCGCCCGGGTCGCGGGTCAGCCGCTGCGGGACCGCGAGATGCTGGCCTGGTGCCAGGAGCTCGTCGACGTGGTGCTGCTCGACCGTGACGGTGCCGTGGCACACCAGTCGTCATGACGCAAAGGACACCGATGACCCGCACCACGCGCCCTCGACCGCGACTGCGCCGCGTCGCCGCGGCCGCGGCAGCGGTCGGGCTGACCTTCGCGCTGAGTGCGTGCCTGCCCGACCAGGTCGGGACGGCCGCGATCGTCGGCGGTGACCGGGTGAGCGAGGCGGACGTGCAGTCGCAGGTCCGCGAGCTGCAGCACGTGGTCCCCAACCTCGACACCGCGACCGCGCAGCAGGGTGTGCTGCGCGACCTGATCCTGGCCAAGGTCTACGACGAGCTCGCTCGCAAGTACCACGTCCACGTCACCGACGCAGAGGTCGCCAGCCAGCTCGACCAGATCTACACCCAGGTCCAGCAGCAGGCCCGCCAGGCGCACCGCACGCCCAAGGTGTACGTCGTGCAGCAGCTCGCCCAGAGCAGCCAGCAGGCGGCCTACGTCGCCCCCTCGCACCTGGACGACTGGCTGCACGCGCAGCTGCTGGCGCAGAGGATCCAGGCCAAGATCCCCGACTCGGCAACTGCGAGCCGGGTGTTCGTCGCCGCGAACAAGAAGCTCGACATCACGGTGAACCCGCGCTACGGCACGTGGAACCCGAGCAAGGGGCTGCAGGCAGAGGTGGGCGGCGGTCTGTCCAAGACCCAGGCCCAGCTGTCCTCGTCGTGACCTCCGTCGCGTCGCCGACCCGCACCTCGGTTGCGACGCGTCGATGACCGGTCGACTGGTCCTGCTCTCGACGAGCCCACGGGTGGCCCCCGGGCTGTTGTCGTGGCAGGCCTGGGAGGTCCTGCGGAGCGCCGACGTGCTCGCCGGCACCGGCGGGCACCCGCTGCTGCCCTACCTCGACGCGGCCGGGATCGAGGTGTCCCTCGTGGGCTCCGGGGACGCGGCCGGTCTGGCGTCCCGCCTGGTGGAGCGGGCCGCGGCGAGCGAGCGACCCGTCGTGTGGCTCTCCGACGCGGACGACGCGCTCGACGTTGCAGTGGCGACCGCCGTGGTCAACGCAAGGACGCCTCCTCCCGAGCTGGAGGTGCTGCCGGGTTCGTACGACCTGCCCGGTGCGCGGCTGCTCGACCTGGTCGCGGTGATGGACCGACTGCGCTCGCCCGGCGGCTGCCCGTGGGACGCCGAGCAGGACCACGACACGTTGCGG
>JAVEDG010000034.1 GCA_030841245.1 Actinomycetota bacterium | reverse complement strand
TCATCCCGGTCGGCTCCATCACGACCGAGCGCCGGGCGTCACCGTAGGAGCCGGCCGCGTCGCCCCGCAGGAGGCGGACCAGGGAGGACACCCGCAGGTGCCACGTCTGTTCGGAGAACATGCGGTCCTCGATCTGATCCCGGCCCTGCACCTGCGCCATGTGTGCCGCCGCTGCCGTGTGATCACCTCGGTACGCCGCGAGCACTGCGGCGCTGAACCACATGCCGGCCTTCAGGAACTCGTCCGGGACTCGCGGCAGGTACTCGTCTATCAGCCGGTCGGCGTCGGAGAAACGTCCCAGCTCGACGGCCGCCTCGATCGTGTTGGCCGCAATGAGGTACTCCAGCGGTCGGATACCGGCCAGCCGGGCGGCCGCCCGTGCCTCGATGCCGGCCTCGTAGCTTTCCCGCGGCCCGTGCTCGGCGAGCTGCACACTGACGGTCAGCAGCGCGAGCGCCCGAGACTCGCGGCTGCCGGTCTCGGTCGCCAGTCCCAGCGCACCACGCGCCAGGATCAGCGCCTCCCGGTGCCGGCCCAGGTCGAACAGCGTGCCGCTCTTCTGGGTGATGGCCCTGGCGAGCAGGGCCAACGACTGGTATCTCTCGGCGGCACGCAGGGCGGTCTCGACGTAGTCGAGCGCCTGCTCCGCGTCCCCCGCATAGCGCACCGATTCGCTCAGAGCGATGAACAGCTCGGCACGCGTGGGGTCGTCGGCGTCAGCAGGCAGCTGATCGCGTGCCTGCTCCAGCCGGCGCAGCGCCTCCGGACGTCGGTCGATCGTGACGAGCGGGAGCGAGAGAGCCGCCGCGACCCGAGC
The DNA here is from genome assembly GCA_030841245.1 of Actinomycetota bacterium. Taxonomy (GTDB): domain Bacteria; phylum Actinomycetota; class Actinomycetes; order JACCUZ01; family JACCUZ01; genus JAVEDG01. Next base: position 16,981 of record JAVEDG010000034.1, on the reverse strand, counting down.
AGCGCCGACTCCGTCGCCGGCCACGCGATGCAGCTCAGCGGCCGCGTCGAAGTAGCCGATGCCGCGCTCGAGTGCGCCGACGCGCCTGGCCGCCTCTCCTGCCAGCTCGAGCAACGGTGCGCGTTCGCGCTCCGGGGTCAGGTCCAGGGCCTGCTCGAGGTAGGACAGCGCCTGCTCCGGTGAGCCCAGTGACAGGGCACGGTCGGCCGCCCGGGTCACCGACGCGCGCACACTGGACACCAGCTCGTCCGCCTCCGGCCCCTCCGGCGTCGCGCGGAGCGCCTCGACGTAGTGGGAGGCGACGACTCCTGCGAGCTCGTCGTCCTCCAACGACGCGCAGTAGCGAGCGACGGCGAGATGCTTGCGTCGGCGGTCCGCCTTGCTCAGCGTGCCGTAGGCGACCTCGCGGATGAGCCCTTGCAGGAACGTGTACTGCCCGCGTTCCGGCGAGCGCGGGTCGGAGTCCTGGGCGAGGAACTCGCGGCGCACCAGGTCGCGCAGCCGCGGCTCGATCCCCTCGGCCGGCTCAGCCCGGACCGTAGCCAGCGCGTCCACCGTGAACGAGACGCCGAGCACGGCCGCGTCGCGCAGCAGCTCGCGGTCGTCGGCGGGCAGCACGTCCAGCCGGGCAGCGATCAGGGCGTGCAACGTGCTGGGTACGTCGAGCTCACCAAGGTCGCCGGCGACGTCGTAGGAAGTGCCCTTGACTGTCAGGCCGCCGTTGTCGGCGAGCATCCGGATCGTCTCGACGGCGTAGAGCGGCACGCCCTCGGACCGCGTCACGATCCGACCCGCATCGGCGTCGGACAGCCCGGTGACGAAGCCGGTCACCAGCTCGGTCATAGCGCCGTCGTCGAGCGGCTCGAGGTGCAGCGCCGAGAAGCTGCGCTGCCCCGCGCCCCACGTGGGTCGCCGGTCGAGCAGCTCCTGCCGCGCCAGGGTCACCACGATGATCGCCGAGCTGCGCGACCACTCGAGCATGGATTCGATGAAGTCCAGCAGCCCCGAGTCCGCCCAGTGCAGGTCCTCGAACACCAGCGCCGTGACCCCACGCTCGGCGATTCGTTCGAAGAGCGTGCGCCACGCCGAGAACAGCTCCTCGCGGTTGCCCTGCGGCGCGTCGGCGAGGCCGAGCAGATGGGCGATGCGCGGCTCGGCCCAGTGCCGCTCCTCCTCGTCGGAGAAGTGGTCCTCGAGCATCGCCGTAAGCTTGCGGCGAGCCTCGGAGGGCTCGTCGCTCTCAGCGATCCCGGCGCGCAGCCGGACCATCTCGCCGAGCGCCCAGAACGTCACGCCCTCGCCGTACGCCGGGCAGCGGCCCTGGTGCCAGAAGACGTTGTCGGTCAGCCCGTCGACGTACTTGCGGAACTCCCACACCAGCCGCGACTTGCCGATCCCGCCGATGCCGGTGAGGGACACCAGCCGGGCGCGGCGTTCGCGGGCCGTGACGTGCAACAGCTCCTTGACCAGGCGCAGCTCCTCGGTGCGGCCGGCGAACGGCGGCTCCGGCCGACCCGGCCGCCCGCCGCCACCGCGCTCCCCCACGACGCGCAGTGCCCGCCAGGTCGCGACCGGCTCGTCGCGACCCTTGACGGAGATCTCGCCTAGGGGCTCGAAGGTGATGGCCTCCGACGCCGACTGGTAGGTCGACTCGCCGACCAGGACCGTCCCCGGCTCGGCCGCCGACTGCAGCCGCGACGCGGTGTTGACCAGGTCCCCGGCCACCAGGCTCTGCGTCTGCGCCCCGACGCTGACCGCAGCTTCGCCCGTCAGGACGCCGGCGCGGGCCGCGAGGTCGACGCCGAGGTCGCCACCGAGCGCCGTCATCGACTCGAGCAGCTCCATCGCCGCCCGGACGGCGCGCTCGGCATCGTCCTCGTGCGCGACCTCGCTCCCCCACACGGCCATGACTGCGTCGCCGATGAACTTCTCGACCACGCCGCCGTGGCGCTCGAGGATGGTGCGGGCGGTGTCGAAGTACCTCGTCAGCAGGTCGCGCACCTCTTCGGCGTCGCGGTGCTGGGAGATGGTGGTGAAGCCGACCAGGTCGGCGAACAGGACGGTGACGACCCGTCGCTGCGCAGCGGAGGACATCCCGACGGATGAGACCGGTTGCTCGGTCGGGACCGTAATGGCCGAGAGAGCCGTGCCGCAGGAGGCGCAGAACTTCGCACCGGGCCGGTTCGCCGCCGAACAGCTCGGGCAGACGGCGACCAACGGCTCCCCACACTCGGTGCAGAACCGGGCACCCGGCTCGTTGTCCGAGCCGCAACGCGCGCAGGCCATCACGCCCCCTCCAGAGGTCCTTCGAAGGCTATGCCCGCAGGGCTGCCGTCCCGGGGCAAAACCGGCACACCAACTGACCGTGACGTCCCCGTGACCGGCCCGAGCAGCGGCGCCGGTTCTTTCAGTACGGCGTCGAGCAGTGGGTCGGTTCAACACGTGCCGCGGATCCCGAGCTCGCGGCCGGCCGGGGCGGGCCCTCGTCCTACACTGCCGACGTGGCTGCCTGTCCCCGGTGCGGGGCAACCAACGACGAGCGAGCGAACTTCTGCTCGACCTGCGGTGCCCCGCTCGGGACGGAACAGAGCTCCGGTCACCAGGAGCGCAAGCTCGTCTCGGTGCTGTTCGTGGACCTCGTCGGGTTCACCGCAAGCTCCGACGAGGCCGACCCCGAGGACGTGCGGGACTCGCTGCAGGCCTACTACGAACGAGCCAGACACCAGATCGAGGGCTTCGGCGGCACGGTCGAGAAGTTCATCGGCGACGCGGTCATGGCCGTGTTCGGCGCGCCCGTCGCGCATGGGGATGACGCCGAGAGAGCCGTCCGCGCCGGTCTCGGCGTCCTCGAGGACATCGGGTCGCTGGACGGCGAGCCGGGCCGTTCACTGCAAGGGCGCGCAGCCGTGACGACAGGGGTGGCCGTCGTGTCCGTCGGCGTGGGCCACCAGGCCGGCGAGGCCCTGGCGTTGGGTGACGTCGTGAACACCGCGTCCCGACTGCAGAACGCCGCACCCACCGGTCGACTCATCGTCGGTGAGGAGACCTACCGGGCCACGCGACGACACATCCGCTACGAGGAGTTCGTGGCTGTCCAGGCGAAGGGCAAGCGCCACCCTCTGCGGGCCTGGCTCGCCATCGAGGTCGCGCCTGCCGACGGCTCCGCGCCGGCGACGCCGATGGTCGGACGGGAACGCGAAATGGACCTGTTGAGGACCGTCTGGGCGCGCGCGACCGACGGGCGACGTCCGCACCTCGCCACGGTGATCGGGCCGCCGGGCATCGGGAAGTCGCGGCTGGCCCGCGAGGTCGTCGACCATGCCATCCGGACGCGAGGACGGGCCGCCGTTGGCAGGTGTCTGCCCTACCAGACCCGGGCCGTCTACGCAGCCATCAGCGAGCAGGTGAAGTCACTCGCCGGCATCGTCGACCAGGACTCGCCCGAGCTCGCCCGCGACAAGCTCGCCCGAGCAGCCGCCGGCTATTTCGTGCCGTCAGAGGCACCGGACATCACCCGTTCGCTGTCCGTCCTGCTGGGGCTCGGGCTCGACGAGCCGCACGACGAGCGCAACCTGATGTTCTTCGCGGTCCGCAGGTTCGTGGAGCGAGCGGGATCCGAGCAGCCGATGCTCCTTGTCTTCGAGGACGTGCACTGGGCCGACGAGGCCGAGCTCGACCTGCTCACCTACCTGGCGTCACACGTCCGCGAGACGTCGGTGGTGATGGTGGCACTGGCCCGACCCGAGTTCCTGGACGCCCGCCCGTCCTGGGGCAGTGGCCTGCTGGCCCACACGACCCTGGCCCTCGAGCCGCTTTCGCCGGACGAGTCGATGAGGATCGCAGGCAACCTGCTGGAGGAGCGGACCGACATGGAGGTGGCCCGCCTCGTCGAAGTAGCCGCGGGCAACCCACTCTTCCTTGAGGAGCTCTTTTCGGCCGTGGCCGAGGGACCGCGACAGGGCGAGCTGCCGACCACGGTGCGAGAAGCGATCGCGTCCCGCATCGACGCCCTGCCGGCCGGTCCCCGGGCGCTGCTGCTCGACGCGTCAGTCATCGGCAAGACGTTCTGGCGCGGGGCGTTGGCTGCCATCGCTGCGAGCGACCGGCTGGACGAGTCCCTCGACTCGCTGGAGGCCCGGGACCTGATCCGCCGGGAGGCGTCGTCTCAGGTGCAGGACGACGCGGAGTTCTCCTTCAAGCACATGCTGATCCGCGACGCGGCGTACGCGACGCTGCCGCGGGTGGAGCGGCGCAACCGCCACGCTGCCGTCGCCCGCTACGTCGAGGCACGCGGGCCTGACCAGGTGCGCGAGCTTGCCTGGCTCCTCGCCCACCACTGGGAGGAAGCCGGCGAGCCGGCACGGGCGATCGACTACCTGCTGCTTGCCGCCGAGCGCGCAGAACGGGTGTGGGCCGGCTCCGAGGCGGACGCGCTCTATGCCCACGCCGTGGAGCTGGCCGAGGACGACGGCGTACGGCGTGGTCTCCGGCTGCGCCGGGCCCTCGCGCTGGTCACCCTGGAGGACTTCGACGCGGCCGTCGCGCCGCTCACGGACCTGCTGCCCGAGCTCGAGGGCCGAGACCGCCTGGAGGCGATCCTCGGGCTGACCCGCGCGGAACACTGGACCGAGCGCAGCGACGAGTGCCTGAGGCACGCCAGGCAGGCGCTCGAGCTGGCCGAACGGCTCGGCGCCCACGAGCTGGCCGGCCCGGCCACCGCACGGGTCTCGCAGGCGCTGGCGATGCGCGGAGACATCAGCGAGGCACTGGACCACGGCGAGCGGGCGCTAGCGATCTGGGTCACCGGCGAGCGGCCGGCCGACCTGGCCGAGCACCACCACATGCTGGGCGACCAGCACTACTGGGGCGGCTCCTACGAGCGCGCCCTGCACCTGTCGCGGGCAGGCAAGGAGCTGGCCGTCGACCCGAACAGCGCCGAGTCGCTGCTGCGCGGCGGTGGCCTGGAGGGACTGGTGCTGACCTCGGTCGGCCGCTACGCCGAGGCGCTGGAGATCTTCGACGCGAAGATCGCGCTCGGCCGAGACATGGGCCGGCCGGTCCGCGTGCTGCAGAACTACTCGACCATGGCATTGCGCGAGCTCTACCACCTCGACGAGGCCCGGGCCCGCAGCGAGGAGGCGCTCGGGCAGCTGGGCTGGGCCGGTTTCCCGATGCCCCAGCTCAACTCGGCCGTCGACATCCTCTTCACCGACCTGGCAGCACGCGACTACGGCCGTGCCCAGGCCCGCTGGCCGCAGACCTGGGAGCAGGTCAGGGGCGGCCGGGCCTGGGAGGGCTGGCTACTAGCCGGGAAGATGGCCGTCGCGACGGCCGAGATCTCACTCGCGTCCGGGCGGCACGACAACGCCGCGAACGAGGCCGTGACGGCCCTCGAGATGGCCACCCGGGTGCACCGGCGCAAGTACGAGTGCGTGTCGCGGACCATTCTCGGCCAGGCGTTGGTGGCCCTGCGCCGCCCCGACGAGGGGCTGGTCGAGCTGCGCCGTGCCGTGTCCGGCTCGGACGCGCTCGGCAGCCCGCCGGGTCGGTGGCAGTCGCGGGCCGCGCTGGCGGCCGCGCTGGCGCGGGTCGGCGACGACGACGGCGCGGAGCGGGCGTACGCCGAGGCCGCGACTATCCTCCGCGGCGTCGCGGCCGGCCTGGACCCGGAATTGTCGGCGCGCTTCCTCGACGCCGAGCCGGTGGCAGAGGTCTTGGCTGTTGTACCGGAGAGCCGGCCCAGCTCCGACTGACCTCGCTGAGTCAGCAACGCAACTGTGACGTGAGTGACTCCAGTGCGCTCAGATGATGGCTCACTGGCCCACGCGTCCCGGTTGTGTTGCTCAGTCAGTGCCGCCGCGCCTTCAGGCCAAGAGCGCCGGTACGCCGACTCGATCGCGACCGCCCCGCTTGGCGCTGTACAGCGCTGCATCGGCCTCGGCGTACAGCTCCCGCAGGTCCGATGCGTGCTCAGGTGCGTGCGCGACTCCCAGGCTGACCGACAGGCGAAGTATGGTGCCGTCCGGAAGTGTCATCGGTCGTTCACGAACCGCTCGGACCAGCTCCGCCGCTCGCCGTAAGGCCACGTCCTGGGGGCAGCTCGGGAGCAGGAAGGCGATCTCGTCGCCGCCGATACGACAGATCGTGGTGTCTCGTCGCATCCCCTCGGACAGGATCCGGGCGACATGCATGAGGACTTCGTCTCCCACGCCGTGTCCATAGGCGTCGTTGACGGACTTGAAGTGGTCGATGTCCAGCATGATCAGCGCGGTGCCACGCCTGTCGTCCGGTGTGGACAGGGCGACGTTAGCCGCCTCGTCGAGCACACGGCGGGTTGCCAGTCCGGTCAAAGCGTCGGTGGCGGCCTGCTGCTGGAGCGTCGCCACCAGCCGGTCCTGCCGCTGTCCGGCTTGCGCCAGGAGGATGGTCATGGTGATGAGAGTCGCGGATACGTACGCGAAGTCGGTGAGCGCCTGGATGAGTGGCAGCATCGTGAGGACGACGACGGCGTCGCCCGCGATGGCGACGCCTGCGGCAACTCCGGCGGCAGTGGCCCGCAGCTGTGAGGCCGCGTAGACGACGGGGTAGCACAGGAACACCTGCCCGGCCGCCGACGCATCGTGGGTCGCCAGGTCGAGTGCCGCGATGGCCAGGATGCCGAGTATCGGCGTCGACACCCAGACCGCCACATGCCGACGTTGGGGCGCGTGCAACGTGACACCCGCGAGGCCCAGCAGCGCCGCAGGCACCAGGAAGGTCACCAGGCGGGTGCTCGCCCCGCCGTCCGGCGGGGCGGCGAGAGCGAAGACGACCGTGACCGCCGCCGAGACAGCCGTGAGCACAGCAGCCGTCCGCGCCGCGGCGGTCCGATCCCGCGGCTCGAGCTGGACGGCGGAGAACATGCCCTGGCATCGGCAGATGGTCCCCAGAGTCTGAGCACCCCTCCAGGGTCCCGGCACGCTCGGGGCGAACCGACACCACGTGACAGGGCCCGGCAGGAGGTCCGACCGAGCGTGATCCTTGCCCGGTCGGTCGGCTGCCATGACACGTCGTTGCCAGGTCCCTAGCGCAAAGGGATCATCTTGTGGTTCGCCTGGGCGACCCGGCCGCGGCTGGTCGAACGGCCGATCCTGGACGTACGTCGCTGTGCCCCGGCACTCGTCTGGCCACCGACGGGCGGCGGTGACGGCCGACTGACTCACACACACAGACGTGACGGGAAGGGCACGTGTGGCGGCCGACCGCGCCGCATCGGCCCCGTCAGTCCAGGTTGTGTTCCTCAGTCGGCGCGGCACCCAGCGGAACTGCGGACGCGCTGCCGCCAGGCAGGCCGGTGGGTCACGCGGGGACCCGATCGCCGCCGGTTCGCGCGACGACCGGTCCGGCACCGGGGGCCAGCCACAGCAGCCGGGTGAGTGCAGCGACTGCCATGACGAACAGCGCGGACATCGGCAGCGCGACCAGGCCGGGCGGCGCGGCCGCGGCCAGGACCAGGCCGCTGACGAACAGCGGCGGCAGCCATCGTGGCGTTGTCCGGCTGCGCCAGAGGGCGACGGCGGTGAGGACCGTCCCTGCGACGAGTCCACCGAAGTAGCCCACGAAGAGCACGAGCACCACGGCTCCGGTGTTCGCCTCGACCAGCACGTGAGCCGCCACCGTCGAGGACGGCCGGGTCGCAGCCGCGGCAAGGTCGATCCGGAGCAGCACATTGACCACAGCTCCGCAGAAAGCACCGACGGCACCCGCCCAGGCGCCGAGCACCGCCAGCCGGGCCTGATCGGCACGGGACAGCGAAGCCAGGGCGAGGAACGCGCCGGCCAGCGCGCCCAGCCCGAGGATCACCAGCGGGCTCGAGACCCACACCGCTCCGGTGTGCACCGCGGCGACCTGCATCTGGCGCAGCGCCTCGGCCTCGCCGGTGATCGGCCGGTCCATGCCGTGCGGGGTGCTGACCCCGCCGAGCACGAGCATCACCGTCGCGACGGGCAGCAGCAGAGCACCCACATGACCGCCGAGCGGTGCCGGCGGCGCCCCGCCGTACGGCTCGCTCGCCGCCCGCCCGGTCACGTCTTGCGCCCCAGCGCGACGAGGTACTCCGCCTCGCTGCCGGTCTCGTAGAGCGCGGCCAGCCGGTCGCGCACGGCGGGCCACTCGCCGCGCCGTTCCAGCTCCGCGCGCACCGCCATCAGCGGACCGAAGGTCGTGGAGTTGAACTCCAGGGCTTCGATGCCGGAGTGGAACCGTGGCTCCTCCGTCGCCATCTCCCGCTCGAACTCGAGCTGGACGCCGGTGCCCGCGAACAGCTCGCGGACGTGCTGCTCGTTGCCCCACAGCAGCGGCGGCTGCGCGAAGCTTGGCGCCGGTGGCATGTAGGCGCCCAGGATCCGGAAGAACTCCCCCTGCAGACCCTCCGGCGTCCAGCTGCAGATGCCGAGCCGACCGCCCGGGCGGAGCACCCGGGCCAGCTCGACGGCGGCCACCCGGTGCCGTGGCGCGAACATGACGCCGAACGTGGAAAGTACGACGTCGGCGCTCTCGTCCGGGACCGGCAGGTCCTCGGCGTCACCCTCGATCCACTCGACTGTGACCCCGGCCTTCTCGGCCAGGTGCCGGCCCTCCTCGAGCAGCCGCGGGGTGATGTCGATGCCGCGGACGACGCCGCCGGCCTCCGCGGCGCGGATCGCCGCGTTGCCGGTGCCGCAGGCGACGTCCACGACCTGTTCACCGGCACCGATCCCGACCCGTCGGACCAGGCGCTCGCCGACCGGCCACAGGTAGCGCTGGGCGATCGCAGGGAAGTCGCCGGCCGACCACATGGCGCGGGCTCCGGCCTTCATCTGGGTCAGGATCTCGGGTGCATCGGTGGTCATGTCGGTCCCTTTCGCCGGGCTCGGGCGAGCCGTTGTCCCTCCTCGCGACGCTAGGCGCGGCGGCCGATCGGGACATGAGGCGTTCACCCCACCGTGCGGCAGGTCGGGACGGCTACCGCACCGGGTCTTCGGGCTCCGACGCGCTGCGACTCGGCTGCGCCGACCGCCGGTCGAGCAGGCCGTGCTGCGAGGCGAACAAGGTGGCGGCGGCGCGGCTCGACACGGCGAGCTTGGTGTAGACGTGCTCGACGTGGTTGGACACCGTCTTGGGGCTCAGTCCGAGCTGACGGGCGATCAGCTTGTTGGGGTGACCGCGGGCGAGCAGCCGCAGTACCTCGACCTCGCGCGTGGTGAGCCCGGCCGGCCAATCCCGTCGTACGGGGGCCTGGTGGCCGGCGGCGCGCAGCACGAGGTGCACGCTGTCGCCGTCGAGGCGGCCCGCCTTCACCTCGCGCGCCAGCTCGTCGGCGGCCGCGGCCGTGGTGAGTGCGTCCCTGTGCGGTCGGGGCTCGACCATCGCGTGGTAGGCGTCGGCGGCACCGAGCAGCCGGTCCAGGTCGGTCAGCGACGCCGCCGTCAGACCGCGCGGGTAGCCAGACCCGTCCAGCCGCTCGTGGTGCCGGGCGCCGATCTCGCGGCTGCGGGCGAGCGCGGAGAGCCGGACCAGCATCCGGTCGGTGAGGTACGGATGCAGCCGGATCCGCTCGACGTCGCCGGCACTCAGCGGAGCGGACTTGTCCCAGACCGCGTTGGACACCCCGAGCCTTCCGAGGTCGTGCAGCAGCCCGGCACGGCGTACGACGGAGACCTCGGTGTCGGGTAGGCCGGCGAGAGCGGCGGCCTCAGCGGCGAGTGCGGCCACTCCACGTGAATGCCCGGCGAGGTAGGTCGACTTCAGGTCGACCAGGTCGGCGACGGACTCGAGCACGGCGTCGAGCTCGGCGCCTCGGACGGTGCGGGACAGACCGGGTTCGGCGTCGAGGATCGTGTCCCAGCTGGTCGCCTCGTCGAGGTCGGCGAGCAGCTCCGTCGCGTTGTCGCAGAACAGATCGACGACATCGGGGTCGAACTCGCCACCGCGGTTCCTCCGGGCGATCCGCACCGCCGCCTCGATGCCGCGCCGGCGACTGAAGACCTCGACCGGCGACGTGAGGTGCACGAGACGGGCCGGCAGGCAGATCTGGTCGCCGCGCAGCCGGCCGGGTCCCTTGCCGTCCCACTGCTCGTAGGCCTGGCGCAGCGCCTGGGTTGATGCATCGCTGAGGCCGACGCGCTCGGCGAACTGGGACGCCAGCGTGGTGTGCGTTGTCAGGAACGAGCTGAACGTCCGTAATCCCGTGGTGGGAAGGGTCGCCAGTCGCCGGGCGCGTTCGAGCGGGGTCCCGTGCGACGTCAGCCTGCGCAGGAGGAACGCGACCGCCTGGGCCGTGTTGGAGTCGTAGACCTGGAACCCGTCGCCCTTGATCCCGATGTCGTCGCCGAACCATTGCGCCTGCTCCGACGCGTCGGCGTGGCAGTAGGAGTTCTGCAACAAGCCGAGGTAGTAGGTCGCCTCGCGTTCCGCCGGGTCGGCACCGGCCAGGTCGGCGAGCCGCAGCGCCAGCACGGTGTGGCGCATGCAGTGCTCCATCGGCTGGCCGAGCCCGAGGTCGGCCGCGTAGGACAGCGTCGCCACGATCTCCGCGATCCGGATGCCGGGCTCGACGAGCTGGGACTGGCCTGCTGCCTCGGCCACGTCGGGGAGTCTAGGACCGACCGACCCGCAACTTCCTAGTTGATCATGTTCCTAGTTGATCATGCTGGAACTGGCCAGCGTGACCGCGGTAGCGATGGCCGCGTTCTGCATGATCAACTGCGGAGGAGTGGTCGGGGTGGAGCCATTCCGGAAGGGGAATGTCCGGGACCGGGGCTACGGTCGCGTGGAACCGGCCGGCCCGCCGGCGAAGGCGCCGGTCGGACTTACGACCAGACCGCAGGACGACCAGAACGGGAGACCGACCGATGGCAGAGGCAGCGGAGGCCAAGGAGTTCGAGAGCGTCCGGATGCGCGGGTCGACCTTCCGCGAGGTCGACCTGTCCGGCAGCAAGTTTCAGAAGGTGTACCTCATGGACACCGACTTCCGCGGCGTGATGTTCGGGCGGGTCCAGATGCGCGGCGTCGAGCTGATGGACGTCGACATCACCGGTGAGATCGAGAACCTCACCATCAACGGCGTCGATGTCGGGCCGCTGATCGCCGCCGAGCTCGAGCGTCGCGACCCCGAGCTGGCCAAGATGCGCCCGAGCGACCCGGCCGGGTTCCGCGAGGCGTGGGACGTGCTCGAGCGTCTGTGGGCCGGCACCGTCGAACGGGCCCGCGGCCTGGACGCGGCCCTGCTGCACGAGTCGGTCGAGGGCGAGTGGTCGTTCGTCGAGACGCTGCGGCACCTGGCGTTCGCGACCGACGCCTGGATCAGGCGGGGGATCCTCGGCGACCCGGCTCCGTGGCACCCGCTGGACCTGCCGTGGGACGAGATGGACGACACGCCGGGCGTGCCGCGCGACCGCGACGTGCGGCCGTCGCTCGACACGGTGCTCGAGCTGCGCCGCGACCGGGTGTCCGGCGTGCGCGAGTACCTCGCCGGCCTCACCGACGAGTCGCTCGCGGCCCACACCACGCCCGTCGAAGGGCCCGGGTGGCCGGAGTCCAAGAGCTACCCGGTGCGAGAGTGCCTACTGATCATCCTCAACGAGGAGTGGTGGCACCGCCAGTTCGCCGAGCGGGATCTCGACGTGCTGGAGAAGCGCCAGTCGGGTGGCGCGGCCGTGTGACGGGCGCGCGCGGCTCGAGGTCGGTGCCGGGCGGAGCGGGGCTCGCTTCGGCGTGGGCGCAACGTCGTACGTCGTGGTGCTTGTCCACAGCGGCGTTACCGAGGAAACGTCCCGGTGGACGCCGCGCGCCTGCTCCGACTCGCGGTGGCTCAGTCGTCGGCCACCGGGTCCGGCAACGTCGGTGCGTCGGTCGGGTACAGGCCGGCGACGAACGCGTAGACCTCGTCGCCCTCGCGCGGGATCGCGATGAACTCCCCCGCCAGCTCGTCCACCCGTCGCCAGAACGCCCGCACCTGCTCGCGCGGGATCCGGGCGTGCAGCAGCAGCGCGCGCAGGTCGTCGGCCTCGTGGGCCGGGACCGACTCGGAGGCGGCCCACGACAGCCGGTTGAGCTCGGGATGCGTCTGCCAGGGCTCGTCGGGCAGGCCGACCGAGATCGACCGGGCGGCCCTCCCGTAGTACCGCTCGTCGATGGCCCGCACCCGCCTGGTCCTTACGACGCGGAGCAGCCCGGCGTCGACCAGCACGCCCACGTGGTGGGCCACGCTGCTCTTGGGCCGCCCGACCGCGGCGGCCAGCTCGCTGACCGTCGCGGCCCGCTCGGTCAGCAGGTCGAGCAGGGTCACCCGCAGCCGGTTCGCGTAGGCCCGCAGCTGGGCATGGTCGGTCATCACGAGGTGGTCGTCCAGCTCGTAGTCCGGGACCTGCCTATTGACCGACATTCTTCGATCATTCTAGACTATTGGATCATTCGAGAAAAGCCGAGAGAGGATCGTGTCGTGGCCGAAGTCGTGCTGTTCCACCACATCCAGGGCCTGACCCCGGGGATTGTCGCGTTCGCCGACCGCCTCCGCGCGGCCGGGCACACCGTGCACACGCCCGACCTGCTCGAGGGTCAGACCTTCCCCTCCATCCAGGACGGCGAGACCCACGTGCGAGAGGTGGGCTTCGACACGGTCTTCGCCCGCGGCGTGGCGGCGGCCGAGTCGCTGCCGGGCGAAGTCGTGTACGCGGGCATGTCGCTCGGGGTCGGTCCGGCGCAGCAGCTGGCTCAGAACAAGCCGGGCGCCAAGGGCCTGCTGAGCATGTTCGCGTTCATGCCCGCGTCGGAGTTCGGGAACTGGCCCGAGGGTCTGCCCGCCCAGATCCACGGGATGGACAACGACCCGTACTTCGCCGGCGAGGGCGACCTCGAGGCGGCCCAGCCGTTCGCCGAGGCGACCAAGGACGTCGAGCTGTTCGTCTACCCCGGCGACGCGCACCTGTTCGTCGACAGCTCCGTTGACGGGTACGACGAGAAGGCCGCCGAGCTGCTGACCGAGCGGGTGCTCGCCTTCCTCCATCGCGTTTGAGGTCTGCTGGTCAGCGCCCGCCCCGCCGACTAACCGTCTCAAGATCACGAGGGGACCACCTGATGGCCGACGTACTGCTGTTCCACCACATCCAAGGCCTGACCCCCGGCGTCGTCGCGTTCGCCGACGAGCTGCATGTGGCCGGCCACACCGTGCACACTCCCGACCTGTTCGAGGGCCGGACCTTCGGGAGCATTCCCGAGGGCCAGGCCTTCGTCGAGGAGGTGGGCTTCGACGATCTGCGGGCCAAGGGTGTCGCGCAGGCGGACGGGCTCCCGCAGGGGTTGGTCTACATCGGCTTCTCGTTCGGCGCCGTCTGCGCGCAGGAGCTGGCGCAGACCCGTCCCGGCGCCCGCGGTGTGGTGCTCTGCTACTCGTGCGTGCCGATGAAGTACTTCGGACCGTGGCCTGCAGGGGTCCCGGCGCAGATCCACGGGATGGACAACGACCCGATCTTCGTCGGCGAGGGCGACATCGACGCCGCCCGCGAGCTGGTCGAGGCGGCCGAGGACGCCGAGCTGTTCCTCTACCCCGGTGACCAGCACTACTTCGCCGACAGCTCGCTCCCGTCGTACGACGAGAAGGCGGCTGGGCTGCTGATGGAGCGCACACTCGCCTTCCTCGCCCGCGTCTAGCGGGATCTGTTAACGAGAGTTGGCCGGGGTCTAGGGTTGACTCAAGGCTGGGCTGCGGTCGCAAGATGGCAATCGATGACTGATCAAGCGCTTCTCGACGCCCTTGACCGCTTGCGTGGCACCGGTCCCGAGTTCAACGGCTTCCTCGCCAATCATGGCCCCATGGCGGCCGAAGCGCTGACCCGGCTGGGCGGCGGTGCCGACGCCGTTCCGCAATGGGTTGACAGCTACCTGGTCCGGCTCGATTCCGCACCAGACGTTCGTCGCGGTATCGGCGACGACGATTGGCGCGAGCACCTCGGTGATGAGGCCTTGCTCGGCGACTGGACGGCGTACCTGCGCAACCAAGCACAAGAGATGTCCTGGCGTGATCTGCTGCTGCTGTGGTGGCCGCGGTTGCTGCCCGGCCTGGCCGCGAGCGCGACGCACGGCGTGATCCGAACCGCGCACGCAGTGCGATCACTGCGCGATGCCGGCGCCGAGCCCCACGCCTTGCTTGTCGACGAGCTTGCCCAAGGCCTCGGCTTCTGGGCAGCGCGCTACCAGACTGTGCCAGGCAATCCGCAACTCGCCGGAGGTTCCGATTCGATCGCGGCCCTCAGCCGGCTACCTCGTCTCGACCCGGCGATACCGTCCGAGGGGCTCGGCATCGCCGGTCGGTTGGTGTCGCTGCGCCGGCTGGATGGATTCAGCGACGGGTTGGACGAGTGGGGTCCGCCGCACACGCCGGATGACGCGCTCGACGACCTCATCGGTGCGGCTGCGCGCGTGCTGGCCGCACGTGACGACGAACCGATCGCGTTCTGCCACGCGGTGACCGCCCCAGCGGCCGTGCGCCTGGTCTTGCCCGAGCTCCCGAGCGGGCTGCAGCAGGCAAGCGTGGCGGCGAGCTGGCAGGTGGTCGGCGGCATCGTCGCCGCGTTCGCATCGCCGCGTCTGGAGGCGGAGAGCGGGGCCGGCGAGGCCGATGCCGGCGCGTTGCTGCAAACGCTCGACGCCCGCGCCATCGAGAACGGCGACGAACACGTCATCAAGCTGACCGAGGCCGCGGAGCGCGAGTACCGGCGAACCAAGAACGTCAGCCTGCTCGTTGCCGCAGATCGGTTCCGGGATCGCGTGTCCGCAGGCTGAGGTCACCGACATCTCCCGGGTGTTCACCAGGACGCTGAACCGGTAGCCGGTCCCGCTACGCGTCGGCCTCGGAGCTGGATGAGTGATTTCATGTCGAGAAGCTCTGACCGGCTCCGCTCACCAGGTGAAGGGCCACGACAGACGCGGCCCCACGACACCAGGAGACCTGGAGACCTGGATGCCGAAGTACCTGCTCCTCCAGCACTACCGCGGAGGCCTGGAGCCGCACCACCCTTCCCGACCGCAAGAGCCGGAGGTCGCTGCCTAGCCGATGGCCGAGTCCAGGACGGCGCAGTAGTCCACATCTCCGGTGAGACTCGGCTTCATGCCTGACACGCGGAGCGGGGTCGCCGACAATTGTTCGCCCCCCGGCGCGGAGTCGCTAAGGCTGTCAAAGAGCCATGTGACGGCGACGCTCCCTGCCTCTCGCAGCACGACCTGGCCGGAGGAGTCCGTGATGACGAATGAGGCCACGTTCAGCTCCACGTAGGTGAACTGACCTCCGCCCAAGTCTCGGGGCTGGATCTCCTTGTAGACGCCGTGGCCCGCGATGTACGCCTGTTCGCCGGTCAGGGGGTTGGTGTAGACCCCGGTGGCCCGCCAGTTGTACGAGAACCGGAAGAACTGACCCGCCGACGAGGGATTGGAGTCGAGAAGGAGGTTGCTGATCGAGAATGTCTGAGCAAAATCGTAGCCGCACTCCACGAGTTGATCCGTGAACGTGAACCGCTCCTGCATCAGGGGCGCAGCTGCCTGGACCGGTGCTGGCGTGATCAGGGCAACAGTGGCCAGGCCGGCTGCCGCGAGGACTGTCCGAAGTTTCATCGTTGCGCGCCTCGTGCGAGACATCGGAACACCTTCCTGGTGGTAGCAGGGTTGCGTGCGCACTCATAGAGACGCCCCAGCCACGGGCGCGTTGACGCGCACCGGAACACTGCTTGGCGACCATGTGAAGGTTCCGGGCACCGCCCTGCCCCTGGCCCGTTGTACGGCGCGTCGCGAAGTCAGGCAGCCGAGCGGAAACAGCGCACGGTCGCACGCGAGCTGTGGCATGCCTTGGCGGCGGTTCACTTGCTCCGTGGGAGCGGCAGGATCCGCAGGGTCGTGCCCGGCATGTCCGCGACGAGGTTCGGAAGGATGAGGTCGCACGCCTCCACGGAAGGGCGGGCGTCCTCGATGACGACCGCGTGACCGCGCACGGTGAACGTCAGGGTCAGGAATTCCTGTATGAAGCAGGCAGCGTCGCTCTCGTTCACCAAGGTGGTGCGCCCCGGACCGGCTCGTTCGAACCGGACGTCGTAGTCGGTGCCCGAGCTTCCTTGACTGTCACCGACGGTGCCATTGCTCCAGGTCCCCGTGCCGTCGGAGCGGACCAGAATCCGCACGGTCGAGCGTGCGGCTGCCTCGGTCCGGTCGACCTTGCCGACCAGCAGGCCGACTGGCAGGCCCGAGGGGGACAACCTGACGCCTGGCGCCGGCGTGCCGGGCGACTCGGAGGCGGAGGACGTGACATCCGGTGTGGGCCCGGCGGGCAGGCCTCGCGCGTCGCGGCGAAGACCGATGAACACGATGGAAGCGATCACAACGACAGCGAGCACCGACGTCGCCACGCAGGCGACGAGCAGCCGGCGGCGCGCCGCCTTCTGCCGCGCCGCCGAGCGCTGCGCGAGCCTGGCTCGCCCGGCCGGCATGTCGACCAGCACGTCGTCGGCCTCGTGCAAGGCGGTCGCCAGCAGGCGCGCCGCCCGCTGCTGATCCAGCCCACCTGTGTTCATACCGACCCCTCCAGTCGCGCCGCGACCGCTCGGAGTCCCCGGGAAGCGTGCGTCTTCACCGAGCCAAGGCCGATGTCCAACGTCCGTGCGATCTCAACCTCGCTCGCCCCGTCGTAGTAGCGCAGCACCAGCACTTCACGCTGACGCCGAGGCAGCGTACGCAGCGCACGTACCACCGCCTCGTGCTCCAAATGAACCATCGCGAGCTGCTCGGCCGGCGCCGCATCGACGTCGAGCTGGGAGTGGCGTCGCTCCCGTGCGACTCGAAGCCTGCGTAGCCGACTTCGAGCGCCGTTGACGACGCTGGCCCGCAGGTAGAAGAACGCATCCTCGGTTCGTCGGACGCGACTCCAGTGGCGCTCGAGCCCGGCGAAGGCATCCATGACGACGTCCTCGGCCTCGGTGGC
>JAVEDG010000240.1 GCA_030841245.1 Actinomycetota bacterium | reverse complement strand
TGGCCGAGCAGGGTGACGAGATGGCCCGGGCGCTCTTCGCCCAGCAGGCGATGGCCCTGGGTCGGCTGTTCACCATCGCCGCGAACTTCACCGACCCCAACGCCTACTTCCTCGGCGGCGGAGTGGTCGAGACGGGTCAGGAGTTCCGCACCTGGTTCCTCGACACGGTCCGGGAGAGCACGGCGCTGCGGGAGGAGCAGGCGGCCGCGGCCTCGCTGCACATCATCCCAGACCTCGACATGGCCGGCGCGCGCGGCGCGGCCGTCGCGGCGCTGGCCGTCGCCGCGCGGACCCCGGCGGACCGCTGAGGCCCGGTCTCACCGCCCTACGTACAGGTCGCGCCGCATGCAGCCGCGGGGCCAGGCGTCCAGACCTACCGCTCGTTCATGGGCACGCAACGCACGCAGGCCCGGTGTCTCCTCGCCGGCGCCGAGGTGACGGAACCCGAGCCGCTCGTAGTAGGGACCGTTCCACGGCACGTCGAGGTACGTCGTGAGGGTCAGCGCCGGCAGCCCCCGTTGCTCCGCCCAGGCAGCGGCGTGCTCGACCAACTCGCGGCCGATGCCGTGGCCCGCGTGCTTCGGGTGGACGCTGACCTGCTCGATGTGCGCGTTGCCGTCGACGAGGTCGAGGAGGAGGTAGGCGATGGGGCGGTCCGCGTGGTCGACGGCGACGAACGCGCGACCCTCCTCGGCGTACGGCGCGAGCTGCTCCGCCGAGCCTGGGTCGTCGTCGGCCACCCGGTCCATGCCCAGCGAGCGGAACGCCTCGCCGGCGCTGCGCTCGATCTCGACCAGTGCGGCCAGATCGCTGTCACGGGCGGACCTGACGTCCGTCATCGGTCGACCGGTCATCGGGCTGGCCGGGCCGCTAGGACTCGGCCGTCGGGGGGACGAGAACGCTGGTCAGCTCGCGGCTGTGGCCGCGGAACTCGGCGATCACCTGTCCCGGCGTACCCGGCTCGTCCTCGCGCCGCACGGTCACGTCGTAGATCCCGCTGCGCCCCGACCGCTGCCGCTCCACGGCTTCGGCCCGCAGCCGGTCGCCCGCCCGTGCCGGCGCCACGAACGTGATGTCCGCCGACCGGGCCACGGTGACCATCCCGTAGGTGTTGCACGCGAAGGCGAAGGCCGTGTCGGCCAGGGTGAAGACGTAGCCGCCGTGGGCGATGGCGTGGCCGTTGACCATCGTGGGTCCGACCGTGAGCCGCGCCACGGCCCGACCCGGCGCGACGTCGCTGACCTCGATGCCCAGCGCCTGGGACGCGCGGTCGGTGGCCCACATAGCTTCGGCCCCGCGGCGAGCGAGATCCAGCGCGTCCAGCGCAACGCTGTCGTCGGTCACTCGCTCATGTTACATGTCAACGGCCATCGCGCTGGACTCTGTCATATCCACCCCGTAGACTCGGCGGGGTGACCCCAACCCCCGAGCAGGACTTCGACGCGCTGGTCGAGTCGGACCAGCGGGTCGAGCCGCGCGACTGGATGCCCGAGGGCTACCGCAAGACGCTGGTCCGCCAGATCGCGCAGCACGCCCACTCCGAGATCATCGGCATGCAGCCGGAGGGCAACTGGATCGGTCGCGCGCCGAGCCTGCGCCGCAAGGCCATCCTGCTGGCCAAGGTGCAGGACGAGGCCGGCCACGGGCTCTACCTCTACTCCGCCGCCGAGACGCTCGGCGTCGACCGCTCGGAGCTGCTCGACCTGCTCCACGCCGGCAAGCAGCGCTACTCCTCGATCTTCAACTACCCGACCCTCACCTGGGCCGACATGGGAGCGATCGGCTGGCTCGTCGACGGCGCCGCCATCGTCAACCAGGTGCCGATCTGCCGGTGCTCCTACGGTCCCTACGCCCGGGCCATGGTGCGCATCTGCAAGGAGGAGTCCTTCCACCAGCGGCAGGGCTTCGAGATCCTGCACACGCTCTCGCACGGCACGCCGGCCCAGCACGAGATGGCGCAGGACGCCGTCAACCGGTGGTGGTGGCCGTCGCTGATGATGTTCGGCCCGCCCGACGACCAGTCGCCGAACTCCGCGCAGTCGATGGCGTGGCGGATCAAGCGCTTCTCCAACGACGAGCTGCGCCAGAAGTTCGTCGACATGACGGTGCCCCAGTCGCAGGTGCTCGGCCTGACGCCGCCCGACCCCGACCTGCACCTCGACGAGGAGACCGGGCACTGGCGATTCGGTGAGATCGACTGGAGCGAGTTCTTCGCGGTGCTGAAGGGCGACGGTCCCTGCAACCAGGACCGCATCGAGCACCGCCGTCGCGCCCACGACGAGGGCGCCTGGGTCCGGGATGCGGCCTCGGCGTACGCCGAGAAGCACCGCGCCCGCAGCGAGGGCGTGGCGTGAGCGAGCCCCGCTCGACCCAGGAGTGGCCGCTCTGGGAGGTGTTCGTGCGAGCCCGGCGGGGCCTCTCGCACCAGCACGTCGGCAGTCTGCACGCGCCGGACGCCACCATGGCACTGCGCAACGCGCGCGACATCTACACCCGCCGCAGCGAGGGCGTCTCGCTCTGGGTGGTCCCGGCCGCGGCGATCGTGGCCTCGAGCCCGGACGAGAAGGACGAGTTCTTCGACCCGGCCGGTGACAAGGCCTACCGGCACCCGACGTTCTACGACATCCCCGACGAGGTCCAGCACCTGTGAGTGACACCTTGCTCGCGCCGGACGTCGCGACCTACGCGCTGCGGCTCGGCGACGACGCGCTCGTGCTCGCCCAGCGGCTGGGCGAGTGGGTCGCGAACGCACCTCAGCTCGAGGAGGACGTCGCGCTGGCCAACATCGCGCTCGACCTGCTGGGCCAGGCCAGGTCTCTGCTGACCTACGCGGGAGCGAGCGAGGGGCAGGGCCGCACCGAGGACGACCTGGCGTTCCTGCGCGACGAACGCGCCTTCGTCAACGTGACGATGGTGGAGATCGCCAACGGTGACTTCGGCGTCACCATGGCGCGCCAGCTGTGCTTCTCCACGTACCAACTCGGGCTCTACGACGTCCTGCGGGCGAGCAGCGACGAGACGCTTGCCGGCGTTGCCGGCAAGGCGGTCAAGGAGGTGGCCTACCACCGCGACCACGCGACCCAGTGGGTGCTGCGCCTCGGTGACGGCACCGACGAGTCCCACAACCGCATGCAGGCCGGGCTGGAACGCGTCTGGCCGCACGTCGACGAGCTCTTCGAGGCCGACGACCTCGAGCGACGGCTGTCGGCCACGGGCGTGGGCGTGGACACCTCCACCCTGCGAGCGCCCTGGGACGCCTACGTCGACGGCGTCCTGGCCCGCGCCGGTCTCACGCGTCCGGACGCCAGCTGGCTCGCGGCAGGTGGCCGGCGCGGTCTGCACACCGAGGCGTTCGGACACCTGTTGGCCGAGATGCAGCACCTGCACCGCTCCCACCCCGGAGCCTCCTGGTGACCACGAGCAGCGCTGCGGTCGTGGCCGACCGCCTGGATCGGGCCCGCGAGGCGGCCGCGAGCGTGCTGGACCCCGAGCTCCCGGTCCTCACCGTCGCGGACCTCGGCGTGCTGCGCGACGTCGCGGTCGAGGGCGAGCGCGTGACGGTCACCATCACGCCGACCTACTCCGGCTGCCCGGCGATGCACGCGATCCGCGAGGACATCGAGCGGGCGCTGGCAGCCGTGGGGTTCCGCACCGTCGACGTCCGCACCGTCCTC
>JAVEDG010000029.1 GCA_030841245.1 Actinomycetota bacterium | reverse complement strand
TCGAGCTGTCGCAGCGCTGGGGGCTGGACTCGGCGCTCAACCGCGTCCTCAACGCGCTCAGCGCCGCCTGAGCGTCACGCCACCGACGAGTAGGCCACGACGCCGCGGCGCAGGCCGTCGACCGCTTCTGCGGCGGCAGCCGCGACCGCGCGGGTCGCCGGGTCGGTGGCCGAGCGGGCCGCGACCGACACCTGGCCGAGCAGGTCGATCAGCTGCTTGGTCCACCGGACGAAGTCGCCCGCCTGCAGATCGGCGTCGCGGAGCACGGCGTCGAGGCGGTGCCCCTTGGCCCAGCGGTAGGCCGCCCAGGCGAACCCCGGGTCCGGCTCGCGCGGGCTGTCGAGCCGGTGCGAGCGCTCCAGCTCCTGCAGATCTGCCCACAGCCCGGTCATCCGGGCCAGCACCTCGGGAACCCGCCCGGCGGGCAACCGCGGCACGGCCGTCTCGTCCGGTGCTCGCGACTCGAAGACCAGCGCCGACACGCAGGCCGCGAGCTCGGCCGGCTCCAGCCCGGACCACAGGTCCTCCCGGAGGCACTGGGCGGTGACCAGGTCGAGCTCGGTGTAGAGGGCGCGCAACCGCCGTCCGGCCGGCGTCACCGCGTCCCCGTCCAGGTAGCCGAGCTCGTCGAGAACAGCGGCTATGCGGTCGAAGGTCCGCGCGATCGTGTCGGTGCGGCCGCGCACGCGTCGTTCCAGGTTGTCGGTGTCGCGGCGCAGCCGCCAGTAGCGCTCTGCCCACCGGGCGTGGTCCTCGCGCTCGGGGCAGCCGTGGCACGGGTGGGACCGGAGGGTTGCCCGCAGCCCGGCGAGCTCGGCGTCACCGGCCGCCGCCGATCGGGCCCGCGCCGGCCGGTGCTGCGGCGGCTCCTCGACCGCGTTGCGCAAGGTCGAGGCCAGGTCCCGCCGGGCAGCCGCGTCACGGGCGTTGAAGGACTTGGGGATGCGCAACCGGTGCAGCGGCTCGACCGGCCCCCGCAGGTCGTGTGGCGAGAGACGCAGCACCTGACGCTGCGCGGTCAGCACCTGAGGACGGGGCCCCTCCGGGCCGGCCAGACCCGGATCGAGCACCACCGCCAGCCCGGCCCGGCGCCCGGCGGGAATCGAGATGACGTCGCCCGGGCGCAGCGCCTCCCAGGACGAGACCGCCGCGGCCTTGCGGTTCGCGGCACCCGCCCGGGCCAGCTCGGCCTCCCGGTCGGAGAGCGCCCGCCGCAACGCCGCGTACTCCGCGAAGTCACCGAGGTGGCAGTGCATCGCCTCGTGGTAGCCCTCGAGCGCCTCCTCGTTGCGCCGCACCTGCCGGGCCAGGCCGACTACGGCGCGGTCCGCTTGGAACTGGGCGAACGAGGACTCGAGCATCGCCCGGGCGCGGTCACGCCCGACCTGGCCGACGAGGTTGACCGCCATGTTGTACGACGGGCGGAAGCTCGACCGCAACGGATAGGTCCTGGTCGAGGCGAGCCCGGCTAGTGCGTCGGGCTCCAGCCCCGGGGACCACACGACGACCGCGTGCCCCTCGACGTCGATGCCGCGGCGTCCGGCCCGCCCGGTCAGCTGGGTGTACTCCCCCGGTGTCACGTCGGCGTGGGTCTCGCCGTTCCACTTGACGAGCCGCTCGAGCACGACCGTGCGTGCGGGCATGTTGATGCCGAGTGAGAGCGTCTCGGTTGCGAACACCGCCTTGACCAGTCCGCGCTCGAACAGGTCCTCGACGACTTCCTTGAACGTCGGCAGCATCCCGGCGTGGTGCGCCGCGACACCTCGCTCCAGACCTTCCAGCCACTCGCCGTACCCGAGGACGGCGAGGTCCTCCTCGGGGATGTCGGCGCACCGGGACTCCACGTGGGTCACCACGGCGGCTCGCTCGTCCGGCGACAGCAACCGGACGTTGGCCCGGAGGAACTGACCCACCGCCGCGTCACAGCCGGCCCGGCTGAAGATGAAGGTGATGGCGGGCAGCAGGCCCTCGCGATCCAGCCGGTCGATGACGTCGACCCGGCTGGGCACGGCCACCCTGCGAGGCCGGCGCCCACCACGGCCCGGCCGCCGGTTGGTGCGGTCGTAGCGGGACTGGTCACGTGCCAGCCGGGTCAGATCCGGGTTGACCCGGGTGTGGCCTTCGTCGACGAACAGGTCGTAGAGCCGGCCCGCGGCCAGGACGTGCTGCCAGAGGGGCACCGGACGGTGCTCCTCGACGATGACGACGGTGCCCCCGCGCACGGTGACCAGCCAGTCGCCGAACTCCTCCGCGTTACTGACCGTCGCCGAGAGGGAGACCAGCCGTACCGACTCGGGGAGGTGGATGATGACCTCCTCCCACACGGCGCCACGGAACCGGTCCGAGAGGTAGTGCACCTCGTCCATGACCACATAGCCGAGCCCGCTCAACGTCCCCGAGCCCGCGTACAGCATGTTGCGGAGCACCTCGGTCGTCATGACGACGACGGGCGCCTCTCCGTTGATGCTGTTGTCTCCGGTCAGCAGCCCGATCGACTCGCTGCCGTAGCGGCGCACCAGGTCGGCGTACTTCTGGTTCGACAGGGCCTTGATCGGGGTCGTGTAGAAGCACTTGCGTCCCTCGGCGAGGGCGAGGTGCACGGCGAACTCCCCCACCACGGTCTTGCCCGAGCCGGTCGGAGCGGCAACCAGGACGCCGTTTCCGGCCTCGAGCGCCTCGCACGCGCGCAGCTGGAACGGGTCCAGGCCGAAGGGGTACAGCGAGGCGAACCGGCCCAGTGCGACGCTCACCCCGGACTGCCGACGCCGGGCCGACGCGTACCGTTCGGCGGGGCTGGTCATGCACCCGACTCTACGGTGGGCTCACTCCCGCGGCGGGCCGGCGAGGACGCGCAGCGCGCCGGGCACGACGTCGCAGACGACCGGGAGGACCGCGACGCGCTCCCCGTCGGCGTACGCCGTCACACCCGGGGCCGCGAGCTCGACCCGGCGGGCGCGTCGGATGGTGACGGCCGGGTGCCCGACGTGGGTGCCCTTGTAGACCTTCGGGAAGACCTTGACGAACTCCGGCTTGGAGATCGGGGCGAGCACCATCACGTCGAGCAGGCCGTCGTCCATCACGGCGTCGGGGCAGACCCGCATCCCCCCGCCGTACGACGGCGCGTTCGCCACCGCGACCAGCATGGCATCGGTCCGCCACGGCTCGCCGTCGAGGACCAGTGTGAACTCGACCGGGCGGAAGGTGCGCAGCTCGGCCAGGATGGCCAGGTTGTAGCGGGCGCGCCCGTGCGGCCAGCTCATGCGGTTGGCCCGCTCGTTGACCATCGAGTCGAAGCCGGAGCCGAGCACTCCAGCGAACCACCGTCCCGAGGCCCGGGCCGCATCCACCAGCCGGACCGACGACCGCGCCAGCAGGTCGACCGCGGCGACCGCGTCGTCGACCGGCAGCGCCAGCCCACGTGCGATGTCGTTACCGGTCCCCGCCGGTACGATGCCGAGCGGGATCTCGGTGCCCGCGACGACCTGCAGGGCCATGTGCACCAGCCCGTCGCCGCCGACCGCGACGAGCGCGTC
>JAVEDG010000023.1 GCA_030841245.1 Actinomycetota bacterium | reverse complement strand
CCCGGGCTGGGGGGGTGGGGGGGGGGGGGGGGGGGTGGGGGCGTCGGGAGGGTCAGCGGCGGGGCAGCACGGCGCGGGCGACGCCGGCAAAGGCCGCGGCGGCTATCAGCTCGACCCACCACCGGCCGGGTGACTCGCGCTGGATCTCGAAGTGTGCGCGGTCGAACCACCGAGGGAACGGTGAGCGGTCGAAGAACTGCTCGCCGGGTTTGTCCAGGTCTGGGAGGCAGGCGCCGGCCACACCGGCGAGGACCCGCACGCGGTGCTCGGGAGACGACGCCGCGGCGACCACAGCGAGGGTGGCCAGCCCCACCAAGCCGTCCGGGACCGCCACGGCCATCAACCGGTCGTCGGGGACGCCGAAGTGCGGGACCGAGTCGAGCAGGAAGTGCGAACCGAAGCCGATCGCGAACGCTGTGGGCACGTTCGGAGCCAGCGTGCCGATGACCGCTCCCGACAGGACGTGGTTGGTGATCAGCACCCGGTCAGCCTGGCATGCCGGGTTCTGGTGACGTCCTGACGCGCCGCTCTGTTGCGGCCCGACGGCCCTGACAACTGCTTCAAGTCGCATGCAACCGCGGCGCAAGGTCGCGGGTGTTCTGTCATGTCACCGCAAGGAGCGGGCATCGGCGCTCGTCGCCGGCATGGGAGAGAGGTCAGAACGATGAGCGATGTCCGACAGGTCGGGCGCGTGGCGGCGATGGTTGCGGCGGTCGTGTCCCTGGTGATCACCGGGGTGGTGGCGGTGGCGACCCAAGCGGGCGCCGAGGCGCGCACGGTGACGGAGGAGCACAGCAGCAGCGTCGGCTGCGAGGGTACGACCACGGCTGGAGAGATGTTCAACGTGTTCGTGCAGCAGCAGAGGGGCGAGCCGACCGGCTTCGCCGACCTGTCGGTGGACCGCGGCCACGGGCTGTACTGGTCGACCACGGATGCAACCGTTTCGGGCGGGGCGTTCGACGCACGCTTCGAGCTGACCGCGGACGACGGTACGTCCCTCGGCGCCGGCACGATCCGCGGCACCTATACCCCCCAGGGCGAGCCGATCGACGACGTGTCGCGATTCCACTTCCAGAACTCGGTGATGAAGAGCCATCTGGTGTTCCAGGACAATGCCATCACGGTCACGTCCATCAGCGGCGGTAACGCGTTCGACGTCGCCGACGTGAGCTGTGTCGGCGAGACCATCGACGTGCGCCAGCAGTGGTCCGACCCGCACCGTGGCATCTTCCGCGGCGAAGAGGTGCGGCTGGGAGGCGACTGCGCGCAGGACCCGGTCGTACAGGCCGACGTGTGGTCCACCGAGGACGGCTACCTGCTGTTCCTGCGCACGGACGAGACAGTGGGCTACGGATTCGTCGAGCTCGGCGGGAACACCTCGAACGGATCCCTGACCTGGTACGACCCGGAGACCGGTGACCCGGCCGTCGACCGCAGCACCGCCGTGAGCATGGTTCAGGACGGCTCTCCGCGGACCACGACGACGGCCGACGGCCAGTCGACGGTGGTGACCCGGGTGACGCCGCAGCGGTTCACCTTGCAGACCGCGCTCCTCGACGGCAGTGGCTACAGCGTCTCCTGCGGGGCCGAGAAGGTGCGGCACTTCATGTCGAGCGACATCGGCACGCACGAGTAGGGCACGCTGGACGACGTCGGGTCGAGGGGGCGAGATGGGCTGATGCCACGACGTACGCGATGTCTGCGGAGCCGTGGGGCGGGCACCCTGACTCGCTTGTCGAACCACCGGTGAGGTCACTCAGGTGGTGACCAGGCCGTCGAGGCGGTTGACGTCGGTGACGGCGATGACCGCCTCGCCGGCCTCGTCGGAGGCGGCGAGGTCGACGATGGCGCTGATGCCCCAGTCGTGGTCACCGGCGGGGTCGTCGAAGATCTGGCGGACCACCCAGCGGCCGGGCTGCTCGTCGACGACGAAGAGCGCCGGGCCGCGGGCGTCGCCGCCGGTCGCGAGCTCGTCGTGCTCGCCGTAGTAGTCGTCCATCGCCTCGGCCCATGCGTCGGCCTCCCAGCCGTCCTCGCCGTCCAGCTCGCCGAGCTGGTCGTAGCGACGCAGTGACGCCAGCTCGACCCGCCGGAAGAGCGCGTTGCGCACCAGCACCCGGAAGGCGCGAGGGTTGTCCGTGACGGCCGGTGGGCGTTCGTCGCGCAGCCGGACCCCTTCCGCCTCGATGACCTCGGGGGAGGTCAGCCGCTCCCACTCGTCGAGCAGGCTGGAGTCGACCTGGCGGACCAGCTCGCCGAGCCATTCGGTCAGGTCGGTCAGGTCCTCGGTGCGCACGGACTCCGGCACGGTCTGGCGCAGCGCCTTGTAGGCGTCGGCGAGGTAGCGCAGCACGAGCCCTTCGGAGCGGGCGAGCGTGTAGAACGCGACGTACTCGGTGAAGCTCATCGCCCGCTCGTACATGTCGCGGGCGACCGACTTGGGGCGCAGCTCGTAGTCGTGCACCCACGGGTGTCCGCTCGCATAGGAGTCGAACGCGTGGAAGAGCAGCTCGGCCAGCGGCTGCGGGTGGCCGACGCCCTCGAGCAGCTCCATCCGCTCGTCGTACTCGATGCCCTCGGCCTTCATCGCCGCGACCGCCTCGCCGCGCGCCTTGGACCGCTGTGCGGTGATGACGGGTCGGGGGTTCTCCAGGGTGGACTCGAGCACGGACAGCACGTCGAGGGCGTACGCCGGGGACTCGCGGTCGAGCAGGTCGAGCGCGGCCACGGCGAACGGTGAGAGCGGCTGGTTCAGAGCGAAGTCCGGCTGCAGGTCGACGGTCAGCCGCACCTGCCGCCCGGACGGCTCGGGCTCCGGCAACCGCTCGACGACGCCGCCGGCCCGCAGGGCGCGGTAGATGCCGATCGCCTGACGGACGTGCCGGCGCCGGGTCGTCTCGTCGTCGTCGTTGGTCAGCAGCAGGTGACGCATCGCCTCGAACGGGTCGCCCGGCCGGGCGATGACGTTGAGCAGCATCGAGTGGCTGACGCGGAAGCTGGAGGTGAGCGGCTCCGGCGGTGAGCTCACCAGTCGCTCGTACGTCGGCTGGCCCCACGACACGAAGCCCTCCGGCGGCTTGCGCTTGACCAGCTTGCGCCGCTTCTTGGGGTCGTCGCCGGCCTTGGTGACCGCCTTCTCGTTCTCGATGACATGCTCCGGCGCCTCGACGACGACGGCCCCCTCGGTGTCGAAGCCCGCGCGCCCGGCCCGACCGGCGACCTGGTGGAACTCGCGCACCGTGAGGTGCCGGTTGCGCTGCCCGTCGTACTTGCTCAGCGCAGTGATGAGGACAGTCCGGATCGGCACGTTGATGCCGACGCCGAGCGTGTCGGTGCCGCAGACGACCTTGAGCAGCCCGGCCTGGGCAAGGGTCTCGACCAGGCGGCGGTAGCGGGGCAGCATCCCGGCGTGGTGCACACCGATGCCGTGGCGGACCAGCCGGGACAGGGTCTTGCCGAACCCTGCCCGGAACCGGAACGCGCCGATCAGCGCGCCGATCGCGTCCTTCTCCTCGCGGGTGCACACGTTGACGCTCATCAGGGCCTGAGCGCGTTCGAGCGCGGCCAGCTGGGTGAAGTGCACGACGTACACCGGTGCCTTGCCGTCGTGCAGCAGCGTCTCCAACGTCTCGTGCACGGGAGTGATGACGTAGTCGTAGGTGAGCGGGACGGGCCGTTCGGCGGACGCCACGATCGCCGTTGCTCGTCCGGTACGCCGGGTGAGATCGTCCTGGAACCGGCTCATGTCGCCGAGGGTCGCCGACATGAGCAGGAACTGCGCCTGCGGCAGCTCGATGAGCGGCACCTGCCAGGCCCAGCCGCGGTCGGGGTCGGAGTAGAAGTGGAACTCGTCCATGACGACGAGGCCGACCTCGGCGGTGGCGCCCTCCCGGAGGGCCTGGTTGGCCAGCACCTCAGCAGTGCCGGTGAGGATCGGAGCGTCGGCGTTCACGGCAGCGTCGCCGGTCAGCATGCCGACGTTGGCCGCGCCGAAGATCCGGCATAGGTCGAAGAATTTCTCCGAGACGAGCGCCTTGATCGGCGCGGTGTAGAAGGAGCGACGGCCCTGTGCGAAGGCGGCGAACTGCGCGCCGGCCGCGACCAGGCTCTTCCCGGACCCTGTCGGCGTGGCGAGGATGACGTTGCTGCCCGACACGAGCTCGATCAGCGCCTCGGACTGAGCGGGGTACAGGTCGAGGCCCTGTGCCGAGGCCCAGCCGGCGAAGGCGTCGTAGAGCGAGTCCGGGTCGGCGCCGTCGAGGCCAGGGCCGGTCCCGTGGGGGGCATCGTCGAGAAGAGACATGTGACGGCCATCGTGCCAGCCGCGTCGCTCGAGGTCGGCCGTCTCTGCCTCAACGTCGTACCTCTGGGTGGTGGACGGTCGGTCAGAAGCGAGCAGGCCACTCCGGGCAGGTGACCCGGTAGTCGCGGTTGGGGAAGTACTCCCGCCACTCCGACCGGGTGAGGTTGCGACCGCCGATCGCACAGGCGCGGTCCACCCAGCGCGAGGTCCGGGTGTCCACCGTCCACGTGCTCCCGTTGGTGCCGGCGACGAGCAGACCACTGCTGTCCGGCAGGTAGGCGATCGAGACCTGGGACGTCAGGCTGGGCAGCGGCAGGCTGGCCTGGTAGTCGCCGGTACGACCGTCCCAGAGCCTGATCCGGCCGGGCTGCACGGCGGCCACCTGGCTGCCGTCAGGTGCATAGACCAGGCCGCTCTCCAGAGTGGGCGTCGTGTCGTTGCCGCTCGGCTCGAAGCTGCGGACGTCGAACAAGCGCATGTCACCGTGGCTGTCGATGGCCGCAAGACGGGAGCCGTCCGCAGACAGCGCGCCTGGTGGTCCCTCCGCCGCGATGAGCTCGTGCCGCGTGTCCGTGGGTAGCTCGTCGAGCCCAGGACGGAGCCACTGGAACGAGCCGTCACCCTCGAGCGAGACCACCACGGCGTTGTCGTGACTGACGAGCAGGTCGTAGACGTCGAGGCCCAGGTAGGTGCGTGTGTGCACCGCGCGCATCGATGGCAGCTTGACCTTCACGAGCTCCGAGCTGAACCCTTGGACATACGCGCTGTCACTGTCACCACCGAAGGCTGGAAGCAGGTCGGTCCCGGCCGGAAATGCCGCGCTCCCCAGGAGCCTTCCGGATCGCGGGTCCCACTTCCGCAGCACGCCGTCGGTGCCGCCCGAGAGCAGCGTGCGTGAGTCGGGGGACCAGGCGAACTGTTGAGCGGCGTCCGGCGGCACGGTGCCGAGCTGGCGCGCCGGCAGCACCGCGTCCGGACCGGTGACCCGTCGCCCGGTGCGGGTGTCCTCGAACCAGAGGCGGCCGGACCTCAGCGAAGCGACGGTGTGGCCGTCGGGCGCCGGCAGCGTCAGGAAGTACGGGGCGTCGACGCCGGCCTCGGCGTTCTCGCCCAGGGTCAGCAGCCGGTCGCCTCCGGCGAAGTCCCAGGCCGAGAGGTGGCCCTGGCCACCGACCGTGAACAAGCGTGTCCCGGAGCCGAACGCCGTGCCGTTCAGTGCTGAGGCGTCGCCGACGAAGCGGTGCAGGGCATGTCCCGCGGCCGCGTCCCAGACGACTGCGCTGCGGTCCTCCGAGGCCGAGACCAGCAACCGGCCGTCGCCGGAGTAGCGCAGGGTCGAGACCGTCGCCGTGTGGCCGTGCAGCGCCGCCCCGCGTCGGCGAAGCGTCGACGCGTCGTACCTCAGGACCTGCTCGCCGACTGCGACCGCCAGCGTCTGCCCGTCCGGGCTCACCTCGATGGCGGACGTCCCCTCGCGGGCGAGATCCTCGTCGTTCGTCCAGTGCAGTAGGCGCCGCGAGTCGACGTCGTAGACGCGCAGGGGACGTGGTGCTTGCATCGCCACGAACAACCGGTCGCCATCGGGGCTGAGTGCGACGACGGCGTACTCCGGAACCGGTGCCCGGAACACCGGCCGGGACGGCTCGGCGACGTCCCAGACCGTTGCCCGACCGTTCGGGGACCATCGCGCGAAGCCGCGGTAGTGCTGCACGACTGCCGTGAGGCGGCTGCCGTCGCGGCTGAACTTCATGGCGTACTCGACGGAGCTGTTCGGCGGCAGACCCCCCGGCTGTCGCTCGGACATCCGACCGCTCGGCACGTCGTACAGCCGGACCGGCCGGTCGTCGATCCGCGGTTCCGCGTTTCCGGTCCACTGGTTGACCGCCGTCGCGAGCTGACGGCCGTCCGGAGAGAACTCGATGACGCTGCTGGGCGTGTTGTCGGCGAACGGGACCGGTTCCAGAGTGGCCGAGTCGAAGAGCTGGACGCCCTTCCCGGGGCTGCTCGTCGCCACGAGCCCGGCCCTGCGGCTCGCCGTCAGCCACACGGGGAACGTGCCGATGTCGCGGACCCGGCTCAGCGCCCCCGCCCTGGTCAGGGCCGATCCGAGGTTGTCCCACGCCTGGCTCCCGTGGTCCACCTGGAGCGCCGCCACGGACAGCAGCAGCGCCGTGGCGACGCTCTCGTTCACCTCCGACTGGGCGCCGGCGCGGCCGGCATCCGCCAGGTTGGCCGCCCGCTCGGCCCGGTTGCGCTCTCGCCCTGCCTGGTGCGCGGAGTCCACCGCGAGCACACCGGCCACAAGCGCGAGTACGAGGAGCACGCCGAGGCCGGCCAGCGACCCGCGCAGCCGGCGGTTGGTACGCCGCTCGCGGCGCACCCGCGCCTCGGCGGAGCGCAGCTCGGACTCCGAGAGCGCCTCGGACGCGGCCAGGAACTCCGTCTCGACCTCGTCGAGGTCGGGCGCCGTGCGGTCGCGCCACTCGAGCACGCGGGACAGCCGTGCACCTCGGTAGAGCTCGCTGTCGGGTCGGCCCATCGCGTCCCAGGCGTCGGCAGCACCGGCCAGGTGACGGAAGAGCCGCTGCCCCTCGACGTCGTCGTCGAGCCAGCCGCGGAACCGGGGCCAGACCTGCACGAGGGCCTCGTGGGCGATCTGCACGGTCTCCTCGTCGATGGTCACCAGCCGGGCGTCGACGAGCCGTTCGACGAGCTCGACGTACGCCGCGTCGGCGGCGACCTTGGTCCTGGCGAGCCTGGCGGGCACCGCCCCGCCGTCGTCGCTGGAGGCCACCAGTCGCAGCAGCAGCCCGCGCAGCAGCCGGCGCCTCGTCTCGTCCATCGCCTCGTAGAGATCCTCCGCCGACTGGGCGACCGCGTGGCGGATGCCTCCGGTAGCGCGGTAGCCGGCCACCGTGAGCGTGGGACCTTCCCGGCGCAGCCACGTCTCGCGCAGGACGTGCGAGAGCATCGGCAGCGCCGCCGGCTCGCCCTCCACCTCCCGGACGAGCAGGTCGGCGAGTCCTGGCTCGAGGCGCAGACCGGCACGCCGGGCCGGACCCTCGATCGCCGACCGCAGGTCCGGCTCGCTCATCGGGGCGACCAGGTAGAGCCCCTCCTCGATGACGCGCGTGATCTCGGGGTACGGCGCGAGGTCGCCGAGGTGGTCCGACCGAAGAGACAGGACGAGCGGTCCGCCGGCGCTGACATGCCCGGCGAGCGCCGCCAGGTACGCCGCCCGCAGCCGCGGGTCGGTGCAGAGTGTGACGACCTCTTCGGCCTGGTCGACGACCAGGGTCTGGCGGGGCGAGAGCCCGGCCAGCGTGTCGAGCGGCCGTGACCCGGGTGTCGTCACCAGCAGTGGCCGCCCCGCGCGCAGCAGCGAGGCGGCGACGCCGGCCCGCACGAGCGAGGACTTGCCGAGCCCGGAAGGCCCGACCACGGCGAGAACACCGCTGTCGCGAAGCCGGCGCAGGCAGGCCTGGACGTCGCGTTCCCGGCCGAAGTAGGTGTCGGCGTCGTCCGTGCCATAGGCGAGCAGCCCGGGGTAGGGGCAGACCGGGCTCACGCGGCGGCTGGACGGCGCGGTCAGCGTGCGGTCCTGGCGCAGCAGCAGCACCTCGAGCTCGGTCAGCTCGGGGCCGGGGTCCAGCCCGAGCTCGTCGACCAGCATCGAGCGCGCCCGGTTGACGGTCTGCAGGGCGTCCGCCTGGCGGCCGACCTGGTTGAGCGCCCGGGCGAGCAGCGCCCATCGTCGCTCCCGGAACGGTGCCTGGGCGACCAGCAGCCGGGCCTTGTCGAGGACCGTCGCAGCCCGCCCGGCGCGAATCTCCGCCTCGACCAGCAGCTCCTCTGCGTCCTGACGCAGCCCCTCGAGCCGCAGTGCCTCGACCCGGCCCGGCTCCCACTCCTCCACATCGCCGAGCGCGCCGCCCCGCCACAGGCCGAGGGCCTCGCCGGCGAGGTGCGCGGCCCGCGCCGCGTCACCGGAGTCGAGCACCTCCCGCGCCTGGGTCAGCAGCCGCTCGAAGCGACGGCTGTCCACCTCGTCCCCGGTCAGAGCGAGCCGGTAGCCCCACGGGCCCGACTCGATGGCGGCAGCGCCGAGCCGCTTGCGCAGCCGGGCCACGCAGCCCTGCACGACCTTGGCCCACGAGGCCGGCAGCGCCTCGCCCCACAGCGCCTGGGCCAGCGTCTCGGCCGACGTCGGCTCGCCGCCCCGCACGACCATCGCCGAGAGCACCACGCGGTCGCGCGGGCTCAGGTGGTTGAGCTGCCCGTCCAGCCGCAACGGTCCCAGCACGGCGATGCCCATGTGCCGACTGTCGGACCACACGCGTGGGCCGTCAACCGCGTCGATACCCGGCTGATACCGGTCCGGCGACGACCCGATACCGGGTGCGCGCACGACAGGAGCATGACTGATCGCCGAACCTCTCGGTCCCTGCCCGGGCTCGCTGCCGCAGCGCTCGTCGCCCTCGCCGCCCCGCTCGCGGCCTGTGCCACGCCGGCCGCCGGCGGCGGGACGTCGCCGGTCGTGAAGGAGGAGCGCGCCACGAACGCCGTCGACATCCCGGCAGTCCAGGTCCGCCGGCAAGGGACGCTCACCCTCGCGTTCGCCGGCGACGTCCACTTCGAGTGGCCGATCACGCCCCTGCTCGACCACCCGCGGGGGGCGCTCGGCCGGATCGCCCGGACACTGCGCCGGGCCGACGTCGCGATGGCGAACCTCGAGACGTCCATCACCTCGCGTGGCACCCGGCTGCACATGGACTACGCCTTCCGGACGTCCCCGATCGCGCTGGACGTGCTTGCCGACGCCGGGATCGACGTCGTGACGAT
>JAVEDG010000455.1 GCA_030841245.1 Actinomycetota bacterium | reverse complement strand
CAAGCTCCAAGGCGATGACACCCATGACTTCAAACCTCGAGCAGCGCCCGACCATCTAGTGTGCGAATCGGTCGGCCGATCTGTTCGAGCAGTGTCAGAGACTTGTAGACGCCGCCGTTGAGGCGGTCGCCTCGCTAAGCCACTCCCGAATGCCTCCCCCACACCGCAGTTAAAGCACTGTTGAAGACGGTTGCGCAATACCAGGACTCCCGGCGCTAAACCGACTGGGCAGAACGCGATCTCGCCGGAGGAAGCGGCGAATTGATTGACGATAGTCTTAAGCGCGCGGGCATCGCGAAAGCGAAGGTCTTCATCACCAACGTGGTGCATTGTCACGCGCCCCGCAACGCAAATCGCATGACGACGAGATAGCGAATTGCCGCTCGTATCGGCACCGCGATCTGGAGATAGTCCGTCCAAGACTGGTTACCAGCCAGGCCGGGATGTGGAACGTGTTCTGTCATTCTTCTATCCCAGTGCGCGGGTTTTGAAGTGGCCCTTCGGTTCTCCACGTGACGGTCGGCCGAGGGCCGCGCCCTTTCTTCTTCATGCTAAACATCCGTCATGGATTAAACGTCAGCGCGATACGTCGCTCGAAATGGAATACGTGTCGAGTTTGCCGGCGGCAGTGACTTGGAGCCTCCGCGGGTGGTTACTGGCGTCGACTCTGCCGACAGACTACGACGGCCACGCCAGCTGAGTACGGCTGGATCGGTGCTCGACGTGCCCGAGGAGGGCATCCGTCGCGAGGGGGCGATCCTGGCGCGCGAGGCGGTCGCGGCCCGGCTGCGGGCCGAGCAGTCCTGGACCTAACGGGGTGCTCGCCACATCGGCCATATGGTCGGCCCACCGTTCGGCAGCACGATCTTACCGGTGACGTCGAAGCCGAACCGCATGTAGTAGGGCACATTGTCGGGGTTGCTTGATTCCAGGTATACCGGCGCGTGTTCGTCGTCGACGCGGTCGAGCCGCGACGACATCAGGGCATGACCGAAGCCTTTGCCACGCACGCTGGGATCGCTGCCGATCACCGCGAGATACCAGTGCGGTTCCTCGGGATGGTTTCGCTGCATGGTTTGGGCAACCTCACGGCCGGCGGTGACCCGCCCGCCAAACGCCAGCAGCAGCGCGGGGATCGCCCGCAGCTCTTCGAGCCGCGAGTATCTCCAGCGCCCCGGCGGGTCCCACATCGCCGCGGCGCCGATATTCGCCCCGTCGCGCGCAACTTCGGAGCCGCCGGTGCCGAGGTGGTGATAGCGCAGCAACAGCGCGAATAGTCGCGGGAGTTTCTTCGTACGGGCCCGGGCGTCGGGAAACATCCACACCGTCACCGGGTCGTCGTGAAATGCCCGGGCCAGCGCCGCGCAGGCCTCACTCACGTCAGACCTTCGAGCGGAAGTTACGTCGATTCGACCCATCGGCCAACCTTCACAGATATCGGAGGTGTAGTACGGACGGATGTAGTGCTCGTAGTGATGTCCTCTTTCCGGCCAGGGGGTTTCGTGGGCGCCGCCCGTCCGAAGCTAGCAGTAGCCGAGAAGCTTGGTCAGGGCCTGGTTCACCTCGTCGGGGTGGGTCCATGTGATGTTGTGCGGGCCGCCTTCGATCTCGATGAGCTCAACGTCTTTCACCAGGCCTGGGATCCGTCTGCCGGTGGCGTCGATGGGCAGGATGCGGTCCTCGGTGCCCTGCACGACGAGCAGGGGCACGTCGATCTTGGGCAGGTCGGCGCGAAAGTCCGTCAGCCAGGTCGACACGCATGCGAGGGTCGCGTACGAGGACGAACCGGCCGCGACCTGGAAGCTGGCGTTCCAGGCCTGCTCGCTGGTGCGGGTGCCGTGGAATGTGTCGACGTTATAGAAATTGTCGAAGAAGAACTTGAACCACGCGTAGCGGTCGTTGGTGATCGTTTTCTGGAACCCGTCGAACACGCTCTGGAGTACTCCTTGGGGGTTGTCGTCGGTCTGCAGCAGGAAGGGTGGGATCGGTCCCAATAGCGCGGCCTTGGCCACGCGATCTGAGCCGTACGTTCCCAGGTATCGGGTGACCTCGCCGGTACCCATGGAGAAGCCAACCAGCACGATGTGGCGCAGATCGAGCGTGTCGATGAGCGCTTTGAGATCGGCGGCGAAGGTGTCGTAGTCGTAGCCGGTCGACGGTTGACTGGAGTGTCCAAAACCGCGCCGGTCATAGGTGATCACGCGCTTTCCGGCATCGAGCATTACGGGCACTTGCTTCTCCCACGAGTGGCCATCCAGGGGATAGCCGTGGATCAGCACCACGGGTTGGCCTGAGCCGTGGTCCTCGTAGTACAGCTCGATCGGGGCCGAGTTCTCTTCGCCGACAGTGACGTATGGCATCGTCTTCTCCTGGTTGTGCGCGATACCGGCCAAACAACTTGCCCGATGTTTCAGCCAGCCGACCACAGCCAAGGCGATCAGTCCTCCGTACCTGCTACGGGTTCCGAGGAGTTCACTACGGACGGTCCAGCTCGGCGTCCTCGGCCTCGTCGTGTCAGCCGGGGAGAGACGGGTACGGGTTTGGCTATCAGTGCTGTCGACATCGCGGGACCATGGAGGGTTCGGGTTTAGGACGTCGACGGTGCGGTGGT
>JAVEDG010000383.1 GCA_030841245.1 Actinomycetota bacterium | reverse complement strand
GCCGCAGCCCTGGACGCCTTCCGGACGCAGGCCAAGGAGCTGATGGCCGAGCTCGGCGCGGTGCTGCTCGAGCCGGTCCCCGGCGGCAAGCCCGGGCAGCGGCAGATCAAGCCCTCCGAGTGGCCCGACGCCTCCTATGTCGACGTCGGGGTGCGCAGCGACCTGGCCGAGCTGGCCGACGCGCCGTTCGCCGACCGCGAGTCGTTCACCGGCGAGGTCGCGGAGACGAAGTTCATCGACGCGGTCGCCCAGGTGATGCGACGGCGGATGGAGACCGACGACCGCGTCGTGGTGATGGGCGAGGACGTGCACCGGCTCAGTGGGGGTACCAACGGCGCTACCAAGGGGCTGGCCGAGGCGTTCCCTGGCCGGGTGCTCGGGACGCCGATCAGCGAGAACGCGTTCACCGGGCTCGGTGGGGGTGTCGCGCTGGACGGTCGCTTCCGCCCCGTCGTCGAGCTGATGTACGCCGACTTCATGTGGGTCGCGGCCGACCAGATCTTCAACCAGATCGGCAAGGCCCGGCACATGTACGGCGGTGACGGGGCCGTCCCGTTCGTGCTGCGCAGCAAGGTGGCCATGGGCACCGGCTACGGCTCGCAGCACTCGATGGACCCGGCCGGCGTCTTCGCGACCGCACCGGGCTGGCGGATCGTCGCGCCGTCGACACCGTTCGACTACGTCGGGCTGATGAACACCGCGCTGCGGCTCGGCGACCCGGTGGTCGTGCTCGAGCACGTCGACAACTACGCCACCAGCGGCGACGGGCCGGTCGACGATTTCGACTACTGCCTGCCGGTCGGCACGGCAGCCGTCCGCCGGGAGGGGACCGACGTCACCGTCCTCACCTACCTGGCGATGACGGCGTACGCGCTGGAGGCGGCGGAGCAGTGCGCCGGCTCGGTCGACGCGGAGGTCGTTGACCTGCGCTGGCTCGACCGAGCCAGCGTCGACTGGGACACGATCGGGGAGAGCATCCGCAAGACCAACCGGGTGATCATCGCGGAGCAAGGCCCACGCGGCACGTCGTACGGCGGCTGGCTGGCCGACGAGATCCAGCGGCGCTTCTTCGACTGGCTCGACCACCCGGTCGAGCGGGTCAGCGGGGGCGAGGCGTCGCCGAGCATCAGCAAGGTGCTCGAGCGGGCGGCCATCGCCCGGACCGACGAGGTCGTCGCGGCGCTGACGCGGATCGCGGAGGCCTGAGCCGTGGCCGAGCTGCTGCGACTGCCGGAGATCGCCACCGGCACCACCGAGGCGGTGCTGTCGAGCTGGTCGGTGTCGGAGAGTGCGACGGTGTCGGCGAGGGACGTCGTCGCGACGGTCGAGACCGCGAAGGCAGTCGTCGACGTCGAGGCAGAGCGCGACGGCGTCATCCTCCGGCTGCTCGTCGAGCCCGGGGCCGAGGTCGAGAGCGGGTCGCCGATCGCACTGATCGCCGGCCCCGACGAGACGGTGACCGATGTCGAGTCGGTGCTGGCGGAGCTCGGTGTCTCGCGCTCGACGCCCCCGACTCCGGCGACCATAAGGCCGGGCGAGTCCACCTCGACCGCCGAAGCTGCTCTCGAGGTCCCGGAGGCGGGTACCACGCCTGAGCCGTCGCCGGCCGACGGCGCCCACGGCGCAACACCGCAGGCGGACTCGACCAGCGAACCAGGCGAGCCACGCCGGCCGGCGGACCGCAACGGCCGGGTGTTCGCCAGTCCGCTCGCCCGACGGATGGCACGGGAAGCGGGTCTGTCGGTGGAGCAGATCAGCGGCACCGGGCCGGGCGGCCGCATCGTCCGCCGCGACGTCGAGCAGGCTCAGGGACAGCACGCGCTGTCGCCGGCGTCCGGCGCGACGCAAGCAGCGAGCGCCGCGTTCACCGACGTACCGCACTCGCGGCTGCGGCGTCTCGTCGCCTCCCGCCTCACCGAGAGCCAGTCCACGGCGCCGCATTTCTACCTGCGTGCGACGGTGCCGGTCGACCGGCTGCTCGAGCTGCGGGCCGAGCTGAACGACGGTGCCGAGGTGCGGATCTCGGTCAACGACCTGGTCGTCAAGGCGGTCGCGCGGGCACACCTGGAGGTGCCGGAGCTCAACGTCACGTGGCTGCCCGACGCCGTGCGGGCCTACTCCTCCGTCGACGTCGCCGTCGCGGTCGCGACCGACAAGGGGCTGGTGACGCCCGTCCTGCGCTCGGTCGAGGACATGACGGTCACCACGGTGGCGCGCACGACGCGCGACCTGGTCGAGCGGGCGCGGGCCGGCAGGTTGCAGCAGCACGAGATCGAGGGCGGGTCGATCAGCGTCACGAATCTCGGGATGTACGGCACGCAGGAGTTCGCCGCCGTCATCAACCCACCGCAGGCGTCGATCCTCGCGGTCGGCGCAGCCAGGCAGGAGCCGGTGGCCGTCGACGGCCGGCTCGAGGTGGCCACCGTGATGCGGCTGACCCTCTCGATCGACCACCGCCCGGTCGACGGGGTGGTCGCCGCCCGCTGGTTGGCCGCGCTCACCGGTCTGCTCGAGCACCCCGCCCGCATCCTCGCCTGAGGTCGCGGTTGAGCGACTCCGTCGGCTGGAGGCCAGTCTTGATCGAGTCCAGAAAATGACCCTAGACTGCGCAGGGTGCCGACGACCTCCGACTTCGAGGGCATCCTGCGTGGAGCTGCGATGCGCGTGACCCGGCCTCGGGTGGCAGTGCTGACCGCGGTGCAGGATCATCCGCACGCCACCACGGACTCGATCATCGGTGCAGTGCGTGCGGATCTCGGTGCGGTCTCCCACCAGGCGGTCTACGACGTGCTTCGGGCCTTGACCGCCGTGGGCCTGGTGCGGTGCATCCAGCCGAAGGGCTCCGTGGCGCGCTACGAGACGCGGGGCGGGGACAACCACCACCACGTCGTCTGCCGGTCGTGCGGTGCCATCGCGGACGTCGACTGCGCGGTCGGATACGCCCCCTGCCTCACGGCCGACGACGACTCGGAGTACGAGATCGACGAGGCCGAGGTGATCTTCTGGGGCCGGTGCTCGGCCTGCCGCACGACGGCTCGCGCGCGTCCGCAGGTCAACGCAGGCACACCTCGGCCCAGACCAGGAAGGCGGCAAGTGATCTTGGATCCGGGGCCAGCCAGCTGAAGAGCAACAGCCACCCGAAAGCAGAACGAGACAGGAGAACGACCGACGTGTCCGAGCACGGCAGCGACAGCGAGAACCCAGCAATCCCGTCCCCGACTCCCAAGCCGGGCCGGCCGAGGACGAACCAGGACTGGTGGCCGAACCAGCTGAACCTGCAGGTTCTCCATCAGCACTCCCCCCGCGCCAACCCGATGGGCGAGGACTTCGACTATGCGGCGGAGTTCAGGACCCTCGACGTCGACGCGCTCAAGCGCGACATCTTCGACGTCATGACGACGTCGCAGGACTGGTGGCCGGCCGACTACGGTCACTACGGGCCGCTGTTCATCCGGATGAGCTGGCACGCCGCCGGCACCTACCGCATCGAGGACGGTCGGGGCGGCGGCGGTGACGGCTCGCAGCGCTTTGCCCCGCTCAACAGCTGGCCGGACAACGCGAACCTCGACAAGGCGCGCAGGCTGCTGTGGCCGGTCAAGCAGAAGTACGGGTGGAAGGTCTCCTGGGCCGACCTCCTGGTTTTCGCAGGCAACTGTGCGCTGGAGTCGATGGGGTTCAAGACGTTCGGCTTCGGCTTCGGGCGAGAAGACATCTGGGAGCCCGAGGAGATCTTCTGGGGGTCCGAGGACACCTGGCTAGGGGACGAGCGATACAGCGGCGACCGTGAGCTCGCCGCTCCCTTCGGCGCCGTGCAGATGGGGTTGATCTACGTGAACCCGGAGGGGCCCAACGGCAACCCGGATCCGCTGGCTGCCGCGCGTGACATCCGTGAGACGTTCCGCCGGATGGCGATGAACGACGAGGAGACGTTCGCGCTGATCGCCGGTGGGCACACGTTCGGCAAGACCCACGGCGCCGCGTCGGCAGACTACGTCGGGCCCGAGCCTGAGGCCGCTCCGCTGGAACAGCAGGGCCTCGGCTGGAAGAACACCTACGGCACCGGCC
Organism: Actinomycetota bacterium; assembly: GCA_030841245.1. GTDB lineage: Bacteria > Actinomycetota > Actinomycetes > JACCUZ01 > JACCUZ01 > JAVEDG01. Next base: position 7,323 of record JAVEDG010000383.1, on the reverse strand, counting down.
ACGGCGCGGACACCATCACCAGCGGCCTCGAGGTCACCTGGACCCCCACGCCGACGAAGTGGGACAACAGCTTCCTCGAGACTCTGTTCGGCTACGAGTGGGAGCTGGTCAAGAGCCCTGCCGGCGCGTCGCAGTGGCAGGCCAAGGACGGCGCCGGGGCCGGCACGGTGCCCGGCCCCCAGGACCCGTCCGACACCCGCCCACCGACGATGCTGACGACCGACCTGGCGCTGCGCGAGGACCCGATCTACGAGCCGATCGCTCGTCGCTTCCTCGAGCACCCGGACGAGCTCGCGGATGCCTTCGCCAGGGCGTGGTACAAGCTGCTGCACCGCGACATGGGTCCCGTCTCGCGCTTCCTCGGCCCATGGGTCCCCGAGCCGCAGCTGTGGCAGGACCCGGTTCCGGCCGTCGACCATGACCTGATCGGGGATGCGGACATCACCGCCCTCAAGAGCACGTTGGTGGAGTCGGGACTGTCCGGCTCCCAGCTCGTCTCCACGGCGTGGGCGTCGGCGGCAACCTTCCGCGGCACCGACATGCGCGGCGGTGCCAACGGTGCGCGAATCCGCCTCGAGCCGCAACGTGGCTGGGAGGTCAACGACCCGACCGAGCTGGCCAAGGTGCTGCAGACGCTCGAGGGGGTCCAGCAGGACTTCAACACCTCACAGTCGGGCAAGACGAAGGTGTCGCTCGCCGACCTGATCGTCCTGGGAGGCTGCGCAGCCATCGAGCAGGCGGCGAAGAGCGCCGGACTCGACGTCACGGTGCCGTTCGCGCCCGGGCGCACGGACGCCTCCCAGGAGCAGACCGACGTCGAGGCCTTCGCAGTGCTCGAGCCACGGGCAGACGGGTTCCGCAACTACCTTCGAGCGGGTGAGAAGCTCTCGCCGGAGGCTCTGCTGCTGGACCGGGCCAACCTGTTGACGCTGACCGCTCCAGAGATGACGGTGCTGATCGGCGGCCTCCGCGCTCTGGACGCCAACGTCGGGCAGTCACGACGCGGCATCTTCACCGACCGCCCCGGGACGTTGACCAACGACTTCTTCGTGAACCTGCTCGACATGGGCGTGGAGTGGAGGGCATCCGACTCGACCGAGCACGAGTTCCAGGGTCGGGATCGCACCACGGGCGAGGTCACGTGGACGGCCACTGCCGTCGACCTCGTCTTCGGCTCGAACTCTGCGCTCCGCGCCATCTCGGAGGTCTACGCGACCGACGACGCGAAGGAGAAGTTCGTGCATGACTTCGTGGCCGCCTGGGACAAGGTCATGAACCTCGACCGGTTCGACCTCACCTGATCCCGAGGTCGATGAGTTCTGCCGTCGAGGTCGGTCTGTAGGAGGCGAGACCCCGACCGACCTCCAGGAGCCACATCATGACCGAACCGAAGACCGACACCCTGGACGTTCCGGGCGCAGTGCTGCACTACGACGTCCGGACCAACGATGCGAGTACCACTCCGGCCCTGCTCCTGATCGGGTCGCCCATGGGCGCGGGCGGCTTCGGCACCCTGGCCGACCACTTCACCGACCGCACGGTCGTGACCTACGACCCACGCGGGGCGGAGCGAAGCGTGCGCACCGACGACGCGACCGAGTCCACGCCCGACGAGCACGCAGCCGACCTGCACCGGCTGGTCGCGGCTCTCGACGCTGGGCCGGTGGACGTGTTCGCCAGCAGCGGTGGCGCCGTCAACGCGCTCGCCCTGGTGGCCCGCCACCCGGAGCAGGTCCGCGCACTGGTCGCGCACGAGCCGCCGGCCGCTCAGGAACTGCCGGACCGCGAGCACGCGCTGGCTGCCTGCCAGGACATCCACGACACCTACCAGCGCAGCGGCTTCGGCCCCGCCATGGCCAAGTTCATCGTGCTCGTCGGCCACAAGGGCCCCGTCCCGGCCGACTTCGCCGACCAGCCCGCCCCGGACCCTGCCGGTTTCGGGTTGCCGACGGAGGACGACGGCTCACGCAACGATGTGCTGGTCGGGCAGAACATCATGACCTGCACGCACTATCGGCACGATTTCGACGCCATCCGCGCGGCCTCGACCCGCGTCGTCATCGGAGCCGGGGCCGAGTCCGAAGGTGAGATGGCCAACCGCGCCGCCGTGGCCGTGGCCGCACGGCTCGGTACGACGCCGGTGACCTTCCCCGGTGGCCACGGCGGGTTCCTCGGCGGCGAGTACGGCATGACGGGAGCCCCTGATGAGTTCGCTGCCACCCTGCGTCAGGTCCTCACCGACGAGCCCTGAGGGAGTCGTGCTGGGCTCCGCCGCGACAGACCCCCAGGACAGACTGTCCGGTGTGACCCGTTGGGTGCTGCACGTCGACCTCGACCAGTTCCTGGCCGCGGTCGAGGTGCTGCGCCACCCCGAGCTGAAGGGCAGACCCGTCGTCGTGGGCGGCGACGGCGACCCGACCAAGCGCGGCGTGGTGAGCACCGCGTCGTACGAGGCGCGGGAGTACGGCGTGGGCTCGGGAGTCCCGTTGCGCACCGCCCTCAAGCGCTGCCCGGACGCCGTCTTCCTCCCGGTCGACCGCGAGCACTACGAAGCCATCTCGGACCAGGTGATGGATGCTGTCCGCAGCCTGGACGGCACCGCCGGTACGGTCGTCGTCGAGCCGCTCGGTTGGGACGAGGCGTTCATCGGCATCGAGTCGGACGACCCGGAGTCGGTCGCCCGCGACGTGCAGCGGGCGGTCCGCGAGGCGACGCGCCTCGACTCCACGGTCGGCATCGGCCCGAACAAGCTCCTTGCCAAGATCGCGACCGGCTTCGGCAAGCCCAACGGGATCTACCGGCTCACCCACGAGACCTGGTACGACGTGATGGGCGACCGGCCGACCGATGCGCTGTGGGGCATCGGGTCCAAGACCGCCGCCAAGCTGGCCGAGCTGGGCATCGGCACGGTGCGTGAGCTCGCCGACGCCGATGTCGAGCGGCTCGCGGCCCGGTTCGGACCGACGACGGGGCCGTGGTTGGCGGCCGTCGGGCAGGGCCGCGGCAGCAACCGCGTGGACGCGACGCCCTGGGAGCGGCGGTCCCGCGGCCGCGAGGTGACCTACCAGGTGGACATCGCCGACTGGGACGAGGTGGTCGGTGAGGTCCGGGCCCTGGCCCGTCGGGTCGCCGGCGAGGTCGTCGACGACGGCAAGGACGTCGTGCGGGTCGCGGTCAAGGTGCGCTACCGGCCGTTCTTCACCGAGACGCACAGCCGGGTCACGCCGGTGCCGACGAGGGACGCCGACGTGATCGAGCAGGCAGCCCTGGAGGCGCTGGAGCGGTTCACCGACCGGCGACCGGTGCGGCTGCTCGGCGTCCGCGCCGAGCTGGCCGGGTAAGGACGCCTCGGCGGTCCTGCGCCTTTCAGCTCTCGAGCGCCCGCACGACAGCCTCCGCGGTCAGCGGAAGATCGCGCACCCGGACCCCGACCGCCGCGGCCAGCCCGTTGGCGATCGCGGCCGCAGTGGGGCCCTGCGCTATCTCACCTGCACCGACGGAGGGAAGGTCGGGCCGGTCGAGCACGTGCACCTCGACCGGGGGCACCTCGGAGAACCGCAGGATCGGGTAGGTCTCCCAGTCGACGCTGGTGACCCTGCAGGTGTCGAAGCGGACCCGCTCCTTCAACGTCCAGCTCGCCGACTGCACCGCACCGCCCTCCACCTGGTTGCGGACGCCGTCGAGGTGCACGACCCGGCCCACCTCCGCAACGAGCACGAGCCGACGCAGCCGGACGTCGGCCACCGCCTCGACCTCGGCGACGACTCCGCACCAGCCGCCCTTCTTGTACTGCGACAGGCCTATCCCCCAGCCGACATCACCGTCGCGCGGCCGGCCGGCCCAGCCGGACCGGTCCGCGAGCGCGGTCAGCACCGCCCGGCCGCGCTCGTCGTCCAGGTGCGCCAACCGGTACTCGACGGGATCTGCCCCCACCGCCTGCGCGAGCTCGTCCATGAAGCACTCGATCGCGAACGCGTTGGTGAACGCTCCCAGCGAGCGCAGCGACGACGTGCGCAGTGCGACCTGGTCGAGGCGGTGCCCGTGGATCCGCCGCGCGGGAAAGGCGTAGTCGGGGACCGCGCCGCGGGCGCTGCCGGCACCGCGCTCCGGCGGCGGGTCGACCGGCGGCGGCAGGGGGTCGCCGCCCTCGAGGTGAGCCGCGGCGAGCAGGCCGGGCGACCCGGCGTACCCCGGCCGCGAGGTGTGGCCCTGGCTCCAGATGTCCGCCTCCCACGACACCACCCGCCCGTCGGCGTCGAGCCCGGCGGACAGGTCGACCAGCTGCGCCGACCCGAACGGCGCCCAGCTCAGCTCGTCGCGGCGGCTCCAGCGCACCTGGACCGGCCGGCCCGGCACCGTGCGGGCCAGCAACGCCGCGTCGAACGCCGCGTCGTCGGCTCCGTTGTGTCCGTACGCGCCGGCGTGCTCGACGTGCTCAACGGACACCCGCTGCGGGTCCATTGCCAGAGCCTGTGCGACCGCTGCCCGCAGGCCGAAGATGTTCTGGCTGTGGCTCCAGACGTGCAGCTCGCCGTCGGAGGACCACCGCGCGACACCGCAGCTGGGCGCCATCGACGCGTGCGCCAGGAAGGGTCTGCTGTACGTCGCGGACAGCCGTCGCTCGACAGCGGCAGCCGGCTCACCCGTCTCGTCGACGACGAATGTGGTGGAAGGGCCGCCGCGCAGGTAGCCCGCAAGGTCGTCCTCGTCCGGGAGCGTCGGCAGCTCCCGCCAGACCGCGAGGCCGCCCAACCGCTCGGCCGCGACATCGGCCGTTCGCTCGTCCGCTGCCACCAGGCCCAGGAACGACCCGTCACACACGACCGTGACGACGCCGTGCATCGCCTCGACCTCGACGGGGTCGACACGCTCGAGCGCGGCCGCCGGTGACGGTGGTCGCACGACCCGGCCCCAGAGCAGCCCGGCCGGGCGGAGGTCGGTGAGGTAGCGGGGGCGCCCGGTGACCTTGTCCGGCAGGTCGAGTCGAGCGGGCATCAGGTCCGCGGAGCCAGCTGCAGCCGTCGCCCTGGTGGCTACCTCTGCGTCGGTGTCGAGCGACCGGTCCAGGTCGACCCGGTCGGCCAGCTCGGCGTACGTCAGGCGCCGACCTACGCCCGGTGCGGCGAACGTCGCGTCGGTAACCGTCACCCCATCGGGTGCGACCGACAGCTCGCTGGCGGCGACAGCGACGAACCTGGCGCGGACCGCAGCGCAGACGAAACGGACTGCGCTGCCCGCGTCGGCGACCGACATGCTGCCGGCTGTGGGGCCCTCGTCTGGACCCAGCGCGGTGTCGGCCGCGGCGATCCGCACCGCCGAGGGGGCGACGTCCAGCTCGGCGGCAGCGATGATCTGGATGGCGGTGAGGATGCCTTGACCCAGCTCCACCTTGCCGGTGCGCACCGTCACCGTGCCGTCGGGATGGAAGGCGAGCCATCGGCGCGGCGCCGGGTTGTCGACCACGTGACGAGGAGCCTTCATGGCCGCCGGCTCTCGTCCGCCGCGCGCAGGACCGCCCGGACCATCCGCCGTTGTACCCCGCAGCGGCACAGGTTGCGGTCCAGGGCCGCGACGACGTCCGCCTCGGTGGGCTGTGGTCGGTCGGCGAGCAGGGCGGCCGCGCTGATCAGGACACCGGACACGCAGTAGCCGCACTGGGCGGCCTGTTCGTCCAGGAAGGCCTGCTGCACCGGGTGCAGCCCGGCCGCGCCACCGAGGCCCTCGACGGTGACGACCGAGTGGCCGTGCGCCGACCAGATCGGGGTGTCGCACGAGGGTGTGGGGTGCCCATCGATCAACACGAAGCAGGCGCCGCAGAGGCCGACACCGCACCCGAAGCGGGACCCGGCCAGCCCGAGCCGGTTCCGGAGCACGTGCAGCAGCGAGGCGTCGCGGTCGCATGCCACCTCGTGCAGCGTCCCGTTGACGGTGAGCACGAACACCTCGTCCTCGACCGGGTCGCTCATCAGCCCCCCGACCAGATGGCGTCGTGCAGCAGGGAGATCGCCGAAGCGGCCACGAGCACGAGGACGATCCGCTGGAAGCTCGGCGGAGAGAGCCGCCTCGCCGCGCGGCTGCCGAGGGGGAGGAAGAGCACGATGGGTATCAGGGTCAGCAGGCTCTGCACGAGCGAGGTGGAGCTGTAGAGACCGACCGCAGCGAGAGTGATCGTCTGCACTACAGCACCGATGCAGAAGAGGGCCGCAAGGGAGAACACGTACGCGCGCGGTGCCAGCTGGTAGCCGTGCATGTAGGTCGTGACCAGTGGGCCGGAGATGCCGGTCGCGCCCTGCAGGCCGCCGACCGCCAGGCCGACCGGTGGCGAGGCCACCCGGGTGACGCGCGGAGGGAAGCGGAAGCCGGGGTGGGCCAGCGCGACCGTGATGTAGAGGACGATGACGCCGGCCAGCACACCTGAGAGCACGCGGGCGTCGAGTGACTTGAGCGCCAGCGTGCCGACGACGGCACCGGCGGTGCTCGTGACGAGCAGGACCGGCAGGTCGCGGGTCTGGGCCGCGGTCTCCCGATGGGTCCACATCAGCCATGCGTTGGACACGATGCCCGGGATCGCCATCAGGACCACCGCCCGCTCGACCCCGAGAAAGGGTGCCATCACCGGGATGGCGACCTGCGGGAGCCCGCCACCGGTGGCGCCCTTGACGAACGCACCGACGGCGATGGCCGCGACGATGATGACGAGGTCCAGCACCAGCGCTCGATCATCCCCGCCGGGTGCGACTCGACCGGCCGGTCATGCGCGTTCGGCCGGCCGCGCCCAGTAGTCGTCGGCCGCCTTGCTGCGGGCCAACACGTCCGCGTCCTCGAAGCCCGGGGCCATCGACGCCGAGGTGCCGGGGAGCACCTGGTGGTGCTCGATGTCGAGCAGCCGCAGCCAGCTCTGCTGACCGAAGGTCAGCGCGACGAAACACCCCAGCTCGACCAGCTCGGGCTCCGAGAAGTGGCGGCGCAACCGCTCCCAGAAGGCGTCGTCGGTGTCGAGGCGCCAAGCGATCGCCTCGGCATAGGCGAGAGCCGCCTTCTGCCGCTCGTCGAAGCGCGGCGAGGACTCGAAGTTGAGCAGGTCGTCGTACTGCTGCTCGAGCAGCCCGGCTGTCGTCGCCGTGACCGAGCGCTGGTTGCCGCAGAACTCGCACTTCACGGTGCGGGAGATGTAGACCCGGGCGAGCTCCTTCACCGAGTGGTCGCAGATGCCGCTGTGGAAGATCGCCTGCCACGAGTCCGCAAACGCCCAGAAGGCGTTCGGGGCGTGTGCCCGCACGGCCGAGCTCTCCGGCCGCGGGGTCCCCTCGCGCGCACAACGGG
>JAVEDG010000359.1 GCA_030841245.1 Actinomycetota bacterium | reverse complement strand
ATCCCGACCGCAGCCCCGATCGACTCGTGCATGACGTGGCACGCGAACCAGCTGCCCGGCAGCGCAGCCGCGACCTGCTCCTCGGACTTGGGAGACAGCCCCGACAGGCGCCGCAGCGCCAGGTAGTCGGCGACGCTCGGCGGCCCTTCGACGAGGCTGTACCCGTCCGGCAACGTGGTCGACGTCATGGGCCGATCCTCGCAAGGCCCGTCGGCCGGGTGACGACGGCCCGAGCCCGTCCCCGGACAATGGACCTTCTCCCTTCAGAAGCGACGGAGCAGACATGAGTGAGAGCGCCACCGCCGAGCCGCCCGTCCTCGATGCCGCTGGCGTCCGCGAGGCGATGGCCTACTACGGCAGCTGGCTCGCCTTCCAGCAGCGCTGCCAGCGCGTGCCGGGCGTGCAGGCGGCGGTGCGCTTCAGCGACGAGCTCGTGCACGCGAGCGCCCACGGGATGGCCGACGTCGAAAGGGCCGTGCCGCTCACCGAGAGCCATCTGTTCCGCATCGCGTCCCACTCCAAGACCTTCACCGCGACGGCCGTGCTCCAGCTCGCCCAGCGGGGCACGCTGCGCCTGGACGACCCGGCCGGTCAGTGGGTGCCGTTCCTCCGCGAGCACGGCTCGCCCTTCGCCGAGGCGACGCTCCGCGAGCTGCTCGGCCACGCCTCGGGCATGTCGCGCGACAGCAGCGACGGCGACCACTGGCAGCTCTGGCGCGAGTTCCCCGACCGTGACGGGCTGCGGGACCGGCTGCTGGCGGCCGACGCCAGGGTGCTGCCGCGCAACGAGCGGTTCAAGTACTCCAACCTGGCCTACTCGCTGCTCGGGCTCGTCATCGAGGCGGCCAGCGGCACGTCGTACGCCGAGGCCGTGCGCGCCACGATCATCGATCCGCTCGGACTGCGCGACACCGGACCTGAGCTGGACACAGGCCGGCTCGGCGAGCTGGCCGTCGGCTACAGCTCGCTGGCCTATGCCGACACCCGGGTGCCGGTCGAGCACATCGACACCGGGGCGATGGCCGCGGCAACCGGCTTCTACTCCACCGCGCACGACATGGTCGACTACTTCGCAGCCCACTTCCTCGGCAACGACCTGCTGCTGGACGACGACTGGAAGCGGCAGATGCAGCACCCGGCCTGGGAGGTCGGCAAGAAGGACAGCAAGTACGGCCTCGGCCTCGCGGTCGTGACCGTCGGGCAGCGCACGCTGGTCGGGCACGGCGGCGGCTTCCCGGGCCACATCACCAACACGATCGCCGACACGAGGGCCCGGCTGGCCGTCTCGGTCCTGACCAACGCGATCGACGGCCCGGCCGACGAGCTGGCCGAGACCGCGGTCCGGCTCGTCGACCTGGCCTGCGCCGGGCGCCCAGCAGCCCGGACCGAGCAGGAGGCGGACCTGCCGAGCTTCACCGGGCGCTTCGCCTCTCTGTGGGGGGTGACCGACGTCGCGCTGCTCGGCGGGCGGCTCTTCCAGCTCGACCCCAGCGCCGCCGACCCGGTCGAGGACGCGGTCCCGCTGGCGGTTGTGGACGCGGTCACGCTGCGTTACGACGGTGGCAGCGGCTACGGCTCGTACGGCGAGCCGCTGGCCTACGAGCGTGACCAGGCGGGGAACATCCGGTCCGTCCGCGCTGCGAGCGGCACGACCCTGACCCCGCTGGACCGCTTCGAGCTCCCGGTCAAGGTGACGCTGGGCAACCCTTGATCCGGGGTTGTGCTACGCTCGCGCGCGGTTGCAAAAGCAGTTCCTCGCACGTTCTTTGGACGCCCGCGGATTTGTTCAATGCGTGGGCGTTTTTCATTCGTGGACCTTGTTCTCTTGGTACCGGATGTGGGACGACGATCACCGCGGCAGCCCAGAGACCGGCATAAGGCCGACTCTGAATCCGCACCACAAGGAGTACCAATGGCTCAGGGCACAGTGAAGTGGTTCAACGGCGAGAAGGGCTTCGGCTTCATCGCTCAGGACGGCGGCGGCGCGGACGTGTTCGTGCACTACTCGGCCATCGCGGCCGAGGGTTACCGCTCGCTGGACGAGAACCAGCGCGTGGAGTTCGACGTCACGCAGGGCCAGAAGGGCCCGCAGGCGGAGAACGTCCGCCCGGTCTGACCGACTGACCGACTTACGCAAACGAGGGGCTCCCCGATCCGGGGGGCCCCTCGTTCGTCGTCGTGCACCTGCTCTGTGGGCCGGCCCGCCCCCCGCGGGCGGGGCGGGACGTCAGCGCTTCTTGTCCCCGTGCAGGAGCTCGCTCGTCCCGCTCTGACCGGAGGCCTTGGCCTTCTTGTCGGCCCGCTTCTCCTTCAGGGACTTGCCGGACTTCTTGGTCATGTTCTGACGGGGTGACTTGTCGGCCATCGATGCTCCCTCGCAGGGAGCCTCGGACGGCTCCGCTCCGCTCACCGTACGCCCTTCGGCCGCGCCCGGCAGCCCTCCGAGCGGTGCGCGCTGCAGCGTCGGCGAAGGATGGGGTGGGTCTGGACGGCCCGGTCGCGAACCTCCAGCATGGAGCGATCTCGCGCCGGAGGTGGAACCATGCGGCTGGGAGCTCATCTGCCGATCGCCGACCTCGGTGACGGCACTCCGACGGCGGACGACCTGAGCGAGTATGTCCGGTCGGCTCGGAGCCTGGGCTATTCGACCGTGTGCGCGAACGACCACCTCGTGTGGAGCCGTCCGTGGATCGACGGGCCCACTGCGCTCGCGAGCATCGCTGCCGTGGCCGGGGACCTGACTCTCGCCACGAGCATCGCGCTGCCAGTGGTGCGACACCCGGTCACCATCGCCAAGCTGCTGACCACGCTGGCCTGCCTCACGACCGGGCATGTCGTCGCCGGGCTCGGACCAGGGTCGAGCCGGCGCGACTACGCGG
>JAVEDG010000234.1 GCA_030841245.1 Actinomycetota bacterium | reverse complement strand
CCTCCACGGTGCCGCCGACCTGGCGCCGGCTGATGGCCGAATGGGTCGGCGACGTCGAGACCGAAGCCGACTTCCTGCGCGAGCGGTCACCCATCACGTACGCCGACGACATCGTCACGCCGCTGTTCGTCATCCAGGGCGCCAACGACCAGCGGGTGGCGCAGGCCGAGAGCGACCAGATCGTCGAGCGACTGCGGGCCCGTGGGATCGAGGTCCGCTACGACGTGTACCCGGACGAGGGACACGGCTTCACGAAGCGGGCCAACGCAACCAAGGCCTTCTCGGACACCGCGGAGTTCTTCATCGGCTACCTGACTCGCTGACTCACGCGGCGGCCAAGCACTCGGCCAGCTCGCGCTCCAGCGGGCTGGCGTGCCCGGATCGTCTGCCTGCCGCTGCTCTGCCAGGCTCGCCGGCGCACCGTCCCGCGCTGTCCACAGCCTGGCTCGGTGACCCGCGGACGGTTGCCGGGCTCGACAACAGCGGTGCCGGCCCGCTGGCGTAGCTGTGTCCGGTCGGTGTGGTTGTCGTGACCGTGTCGCCCGCGCCGCGCGGGCCAGGTCTGGCCCGCCAACCCGCGGCTTGCTTGCCGAGATTGCACGCAGCGCAGAGCCCCTGACCGTTGTGGGCTGTTGTCACCCCACCGGCCTCGACGGCCACCACGTGGTCGCTGTGCCTGATCGGGGCACCGCACCACGGCGTCCGGCACACCTGGTCGCGCACGAGCAGGAACCGGCGCAGGGCCCGAGGGAAGAACCGACGCCGCGACTCCATCGCCACCAGTGCACCGGTTTCCGGCTCGGTGACGACGCGACGTAGCCAGACCTTTGCACCGTCTCGAACCAGGTCGCGAGCCACAGGGCGCTGGAAGGGGTCCGTAGTCATGCGGCTGGGCGGGCTCGTCGACCTCAGCCGTATCGCGACGAGCTGAGGACACCGTCCCGAGCAGCGCCATGTCGGTCATGACCAGTTGGATCTCGACGGCCGGGCCGACCGCGGCGGACTGCCCGGTCACCCGTTCGACCAACGTGTCGGCCATGATCTGGCCCCGCGACCGAGGATCGCCCTGGGCTCGCAGCTGCTCGGCGTGGCGCGCCAGCTCGGCGTGAGCAGCGACTCCTTGGGCAACCGGCAGGAACGCTCCGAGCCGCGACATGGTGTCCGGTGCCGGGCGCAGCGTCACCCGGCGGTCGCCGACTGCGCCCCGGGTGCGGGACAGATAGGCGTACGGATCGAGCCGGTAGGCGATCCGGCGGGCCCGGGCCTCGACCTCGCGGTCACCGAGCCGACCGAGCTCACCGGACAGCTCGGCGTCGGCCCGCCCTCGATCCTCCTTGGACAGGCAGGCGGTCTCACGTACGACAAGCGTGGCCCGCCACTCGCTGATCTCGCCGGCTCTCAGCGCGGCCAGGGTGGCGGGCATCTCGTGCACGAGCGCCTCCGCCAGACCCAGCAGCCGCGAGCCCCGGTGCGGCGACTCACGGCGAGCCAGGGCGACCTGTGCCCCGACGCCCCGGCCGACCTGCTCGGCCGGCATCCCTTTCGCGCGCTGGTCCTGGCGCTGTGACGCGGCGAAGTCTGCGGTGAGCACCGCCTGCGCAGCAGCGGCCGCGGACTTGAGCTCCTCCAACCCGCGGATCGCCTCGATGCGATCGGCGTCGCTCGACGACCGGCTCGGACGTGCCAACCGGGTGATCCAGTCCCGCACCGCCCGGGCGTCGAAGCCGAAAGTGGCCGCGGTGTCGACAGCTTGCTCGGCGTCGACGGCGAGACCGCCAGGCAGCGCGGCAGCAGCGGTCGCAGCGCCACCGCCTGCGGCCCCCGGCCTGCTGTCTTCGAACATGTGTTCGATCCTACTCCCAGGACAGACATTTCACCAGACATATGCCTCGCCTGTGCACAACCAGATCGTGCTCGACACCAGCGACTACCGGTGGCCCATCCCTTCGCCGCGCCGATGAGTCCGGGCCAAGCCGCAGGTCTACCCCTGTGAGCCGGCCGTCCGGTCGCGCTCGGGAAGGACAGCATGTTCGCCAACACGAAGGCCTTCAGCGGCTTCGCCGTCGACGACGTCGAGGCGGCCAAGCAGTTCTACGGCGAGACCCTCGGCCTGCGGGTCAGCGAGAGCAACGGCATCCTGACCCTCCACATCGCCGGCGACCGCGACGTCATCGCCTACGGCAAGCCGGACCACGTCCCGGCGTCCTTCACGATCCTCAACTTCCCCGTCGAGGACATCGACGCCGCCGTGTCCGAGCTCACCGACCGGGGCGTCGCCTTCGAGCACTACACCGGGACCCAGATGGAGACCGACGACCAGGGCATCTTCCGTGGTGGCGGCCCGCTGATCGCCTGGTTCACCGACCCGGGCGGCAACGTGCTTTCGGTGATCCAGGTCTGAGCAGGCAGAGTCAGCTCCCCAGGAAGTCCACGTCGGCGTACGCCGCACCGCCTGAGAGCCGCGCATAGCCCGGCCCGCGGTCGAAGAACGGCTCGTCGCCGGTACGGCGGGACCGCAGGTCGGCGCGCAGGGACGCTGTCGCCGCCTCGTCGACTGTCGCGACCGGAGGTCCGGGCCGGTCCGCGACCGTCAGCACCACGCCGTAGTCCTCGCGCGCCCCGGACACGCTGACCTTGCCCCAGCCGACGTCCCGGACGACATCGTCGACGAGCCGGTCCAGGGGGTCGCCCCAGCCGCCGCCACCCGTCGTACGGATGCGGATGACCTCGCCGGCGCGAACCGGCTCGGCGTCGGCCAGCGCGTCGACCTCCCGCTCCCCCGGCCGGTCGGGGTCGATGGTCACCTGGAACGGTCGTCCGGCGCGACCGCCCTTGACCCCCCAGCAGGACAGGATCGAGCGGTCCGCGATCGACATGAAGTGCGCGTCACGCAGCATCCGGATGTGCTTCTCGTAGCCGAGACCGCCGCGGTGGAGTCCGGGGCCTCCCGAGTCCACGGCGAGGCCAAGCCGCTCGACCAGGAACGGGAACCGTGACTCGGTGAACTCCGTCGGCAGGTTACGCGAGTCAGGGACAACGTGGATCGTGTCCTCGCCGTCGGCGTAGTAGCGACCGCCGGACCCTCCACCCAGCACCTCCCGCATCAGGTAGGCCTCACCGGCGGCATCGGTGCCGTAGACACCCGTGTAGCGGATCGTCTCCTGGTCCGCCGGCATCCGGCCGTCGACGGCTTTGGCGAGCACGCCCGCGAGCACGCCCAGCAGCCGCAGGATGACGAAGGTCCGCGCATTCGTCGGCGCCGGGAACACCGGCGTCAGCAGCGTGCCGGGTGGCGGGAAGCGCATCTCGATGAGCGGGACGACACCCTCGTTGACGTCGAGCTCGGCCATCCGCTCCGGCGTGTCGGCCAGGTTGCGCAGGATGGGCGCCAACCACTTCTTCAGGAAGTTCCCCTCGGCATAGTCGCCACAGTGGTTGATCGGTCCCTTGGCCTGCGGCGAGGTGCCGCTGAAGTCCAGGACGATCCGGTCGGCCGTCTTCGTGAGCGTGATCCGCTGGGCGTGGAGTCGTGGTTCGTCGACACCATCGTGCTCCGCGTAGTCCTCCCAGACGTACTCCCCGTCGGGGATCTTCGACAGGATCTCGCGGCGGTAGGTGTCGGTCGTCTTGTCGATGATCGCGTCGAAGCAGGCCTCGACCTGCGCCCGCCCGTACCGGCCGAACAGCTCGGAGAGCCGGCGGGAGCCCATCAGGCAGGCCGAGCACTCCGCGTCGAGGTCGGCAGCCAGCGAGTCCGGCATCCGGGAGTTGCGGGTCATGATGCGCAGCGCGGCGTCGTTGCGCACACCCTGGTCCCATAGCCGGATCGGCGGGACCATCAGCCCCTCCTCGAACACCGAGGTCGCGTGCGAGGGCATCGAGCCGGGCACCGCACCGCCGATGTCGTCGTGGTGACCGAAAGCCTGCACGAACGCCACGACGGCGTGACCACCAGGCGCCGTGTCGTCGTCGACGAACACCGGGACCGTGACACACAGGTCGGGCAGGTGACCGATGCCGCCTTCGGACAGGTAGACGTCGTTGTGGAAGAACACGTCGCCGGGTCGCATCGTGTCGGTCGGGAAGTCGCGGACGACCGGGTGGACCAGGGCGGAGTACGACCGGCCGGTCAGCTTGCGCAGTGCGCGGTCGTGGATCCCGGCCCGGAAGTCGTGGGCGTCGCGGATCATCGGTGAGCGCGCGGTGCGCCCGATCGCGGTCTCCACCTCGCGCTCGATCGAGGCGAGCGACCCCTCGACGATCTCCAGGACGACGGGGTCGACGCCACGCACCGGGTCGGCGTTCACAGCGCCTCCTCCTTGTTCACCCGCAGGTTGCCGATCCGGTCGACGACCGCGATGAAGCCCGGGTGCAGCGGCACCGTGGACCCGAACTCCTCGATCACGGCCGGGCCGTGGACCCGGTCACCCGCCAGCAGACCGGGCCGGTCGTACAGCGGGGCATCGATCGCCGTGTCGAAGAAGACCCGACGTACTCCTGTGCGAGCCCGCTCGGGGTCGCCGTCCCCGGGCGCCACCTCCTGCACCGGCGGGCGCTCGATCGGCCCCACCCCGGTGACCCGCAGGTTCACCCACTCGACGACCTGGCGCGCGTCGGCCTCGAACGAGTAGCCGTACAGCCGGGCGTGAGCCCGATGGAACGCCGACGCCACCTCGTCGGCTGCGGACCGGTCGAGCTCGGAGTCCGGCACAGGCACCCGCACCTCGAACGCCTGACCCGCATAGCGCAGGTCTGCGGTGCGCAGGAACCGGTGCTCGGAAGCAGCGAACCCTTCCCGGTCGAGGGCCTTCGCGGCCTCCCCGGTCAGCTCGTCGAAGACTCCTCGGACTGCCGCGACGTCCAGGCTCCGGTGCCGGCTGACGGCGGTGCGCACGTAGTCGTTGCGGACGTCGACGGTCAGCAGCCCGTACGCCGAGACGTTGCCCGGGTTGAGCGGCACCAGCACGCCGGCCAGCCCGAGGATGTCGATCAGGCGGCACAGCAGCAACGACCCGGACCCGCCGAAGGTCGCCATGGTGAAGTCGCGCACGTCGAGCCCACGCGCGACGGTGACCTGACGCAGGGCGTTGGCCTGGTTCCACGCCGAGATCTCCAGGATCCCGGTGGCACACTCCTCGAGCCCGATGCCCAGCTGCCCGGCCATCGCCGCCAGTCCGGCCCGGGCTGCCTCCACGTCGAGCGGGATCTCACCGCCCAGCAGGTGCGGCGGGATCCGACCCAACACCACGTGGGCGTCGGTCACCGTCGGCTCGACGCCTCCCCGCCCGTAGCAGAGCGGGCCGGGGTCGGCACCGGCCGACCGCGGGCCGACCTTCATGGTGCCCTCCGGCGTGAGCCACGCGACCGATCCTCCGCCGGCCCCGACGGTGACGATGTCGATCATCGGGATCTTGCTCGGGTGGGCCCCGATGCTGCCCTCGGTGGTCAGTGCCGGCTCGCCGTCGAGGACGACGGAGACATCGGTCGAGGTGCCGCCCCCGTCGCAGGTCAGCACCCGGTGAACGCCTGCCTCGCGGGCGATCAGGGCCGCACCGAGCGCCCCCGCGGCCGGACCGGAGAGCACCGTCGTGATCGGCTGGTGCACGACCTCGTCCCCGGACAGCACCCCGCCGTTGGACTTCATCACGTAGAACGGCGCAGCCGGCGCGATCTCGCGCAGCCGCCGGCCGATGTTGGCGACGTATGCCGACATGCGCGGCTTGACCGCGGCGTCCACCAGGGTCGTCATCGCCCGCTCGTACTCGCGGTACTCACGCAGGACGTCGCTGGACACCGACACCACCGCCTGCGGGTGCTCCTCGGCGAGCACCGCGCGCATGGCGAGCTCGTGGCTCGGGTTGGCGTAGGAGTGCAGCAGACAGACACCGATCGTGTCGATCCCACTGTCGCGGAACCAACGAGCCACCTCCCGGGCCTGCTCCTCGTCGAACGGCCGGACCTCTGCACCGGTGTGGTCCAACCGCCCTCCGACGGTGCGGACCCGGTCGGCCGGCACGATCCGGGGTGGCTTGACCCAGAAGTACGAGTTGCCGTAGCCGTCAGGCACGCTCTGCCGCGCGATCTCGAGGAGGGACTCGTGGCCCTCCGTGGTCACGAAACCGAGGATCCCGACCTTGCCTTCGAGCAGCTGGTTCGTGGCGACGGTCGTGCCGTGGCTGACCGAGGCGAGGTCGGAGCCGGTGGCACCCAGTAGCTCGAGCACTCGGGCCACCCCTGCCATGAAGCCGTCGGCCGGGTCGGCCGGGGTCGAGGGGGTCTTGGTCGTGACCATCCGCCCGTCGCGCTGGTCGACGGCCACCACGTCGGTGAACGTCCCACCGGTGTCGATCCCGACCCGGATGCCTGCTCGGGTGCTCGTGCCGGTCATGACGGCCATTCAACCGTGGCAGTGGGGCCCCGACTCACCCTCCCGGCCCGTACGCCGGCCGCCGCCCCGGGACGGCCGGGTCAGTCGACGATGTCGCCCTGCGGCTCGGGATGCGGGTAGGACGTCGAGGCCGGCCGGGCCAGGTCGTCGGCGTAGCGGCGGATCAGGGCCAGGTTGCGGTCGGCGAGGTGGTCGAACACCTGGCCCACGCTCGACCCGGGGGTCAGCGACGACATCGCCTCCTCCGGCTCGATCCTTGCCGAGACCCAGCACTCGTGGGACGCGGCGCGGGCGATCACCTCAGCGATGGGGGT
>JAVEDG010000352.1 GCA_030841245.1 Actinomycetota bacterium | reverse complement strand
GGGCTGGCCACCCGCTGGGTCGAGATGGTCCGCCACACGCTTCGTACCCTCGGGCCGCAGGTGCTGGCCAGCCGGATGGTGCGCGACTACGTGCACCTGCTGTACACGCCGGCGGCGCGCAGCCGCCGGCTCCTGGACGGCGACTTCAGCGGGGCCCGTGAGCTCGCGGCGTGGAAGGCCAAGGTGCGCAAGGCGTGGCCGGGCGTGCGGGTCGACCACGTCGAGGCGACCGGGGTGGCCGACGCACCCGAGCTCGGCAGCGTGCTCGAGATCCGCGCCTTCGTGTCGCTCGGTGACCTGTCGCCGTCCGACGTCGATGTGCAGGTCGTGCACGGCCCGGTCGACGAGAACGACCAGATCTCCGAGTCGTCGGTGGCGTCGCTGCAGCACGCCGAGGCCTACGAAGGTGGCCGGCACCGGTACGAGGCGAAGATCACCCTGGAGCGGACCGGCCCCTTCGGCTACACGACCCGCATCGTGCCCAACCACCGACTGCTCGCCGGGCCCGCGGAGCTGGGGCTTGCCGTGCTGCCCCCACCCGGTGCCGGCATGCAGAGCGGCGACCTGCGCTGACCTGACCGCGGAGCCTTGCCGTCAGAACGGTGGGATGTCGTCGTCGGCATCGTCGGGTCCGGCCCGGTCGGCTCCGATGTCCGGTGAGGCCGCGGCGGACGCCTCCTCCCCGGCCTGGGCTAACGGGTCCTCGCCCGCCCCGTCCGGTGTCTCGCCGTCCGTTGTGTCGGCGTCGAACTCCTCGAGGACGGGTTCGGCGGGTCGGTGGTAGCGCCGTCCTGAGGGCAGGGTGATCCACAGGCCGCCGTGGCCGTCGGGTTCGACGGTGGTGTCGGTGAAGGTCTTGATCTCGTGGTCGACCCGACAGTCGGGGTCCAGGTTGTGGGCCGCGGTCGGGCCGCGGGGGTGGGGCACCCGGTGGTCCAGGTCGCAGTGCTCGGCCGGGATCCGGCAACCCAGCCCGCGGCAGGTCCGGTCCCGGGCGGTCACGTGGTCGCGCAGGTCCTGGGGCGGTTCGTAGGTGTCGACCGAGAGTTCGTCGAAGCGTCCGGTGCGCGGGTCGGTCAGCAGCCGCCGCCAGGTCCCCTCGGCGGCGATGCGCCGGGCCACCTCGGCGGTGATCGGGCCGATCCCGACCAGCTCGCCCGGCGCGTCGTCGACCCCGAGGAGGGTCGCCGCGGAGACCACCACCTGGATCTGGGGACGGCGGCCCTGCCCGCTGGGGAGCCGGTCGAAGGCGAGCCCATCGGTGCCGATGTCGCCCAGCACGTCGGCGCAGCACTGGGCGAGGGTGCGGGCGTCCCCGGGCCCCTTCGACGCCCTGGCCTTCGCGGTCACCCACCGGTAGAAGGCGCTCACCTTGTCCGCGGAGTCGGTGTAGGAGCAGCAGGCCATCCCGTCGGCAAGCGGCTCGAGGTGCACCGCTCGGTCCGCGACCGCTCGCTGGTGGCGGACCTGCCCGGCCGCAGGGTCGAACGCCAGTGCGGCGCGCCGAGCAGTGTCGCGGAGCTGGCTGCTGGTGCGGCCCTCCGCCCTCGCGAGCACCGCAGTCTCCACTGCGCGGGCACCGGACTGATCCAGGGTCGCGGTGGCATCGGCGATCACGCGCGCCTTGGGCAGGTCGATGCGCCCCGCCCGCAGCGCCTCCTGCGTGCCCGGCAGCCGGGACAGCTCCTGCGCCGTCTCCACGCGGATCTGCGCCGACCGGGTCGAGACCGCCAGTGCCGCCCGCACCTCCGCCACCGCCATCTGCCGCGCAGTGACCTCACCCACCGCCGCCCTCGGGCGCCCGGCTGGAGTCACTCCACGCCAGTCACCCACCCGCTCCACCAACCGGGCCGTCGCGTCGATCTCCACCGCGGACGCCCACGACTGCAACCGCGCCGCTGCCGCCAGCACCTCGACCAGCTGCTCGTCTCCGGCCTCGTCCAGGTCGACCTGGTTGACCAGCCCGGCCAGCAGCGGGCCCGGCGCGGTCACGTCGAGCATCCCCTCCGGCGGCCAGACCTCGGCGCCGGCCATCGGCGCGCCCGACAGGTCGAACCGGTCCCGCTCTTGTTCGTCGACATCCACGTCTTCGTTGACATCGACGTCGACGTCGCCGAACGGCTTGCGCGCCACCCAGGCCCCTGGGGCCCATCCGAGTGAGCCCCAGTCGGGCTCCTCCTCGGGCAGGTGCTCCAGCCAGGTGTCTGCGAGCGGGTCGGGCGGGAGGTCGCGCACCGACGACGGGCTCGCCGGTGCAGTCGTGGCAGCGACGGGTACTCCCGCCTCGCCGACGACGCCTTCCCGCACCATGGCCTCCGCTGATCGATGTCCAAGTCTCGAACGTATGTTCGAAGAATAGCACCTGACCTGCACCGATGGAAGCGGTTGTCCACCGAAAACCTGCGGTGGCCGGCGCCACAGCTCCGGCGGGCTAGCCCGCGACGCCGAGCACCGCGACACTGAACGGGCTCAGGCGAACACGCCCTCCCGTGTCGTGTCGCAGTCCGGGAGTCGGCCGCTCGTCGGCGGTGTCGAGCAACACGTCGTACTCCGTGCCCCACGGCGCACCGGGCAGCACGACGGCCTCCTCGACGGGACCCGCGTTGACCCACACCAGCAGCCGGCCGGCACCCCGACCGGCGACGTCGGCACGCGACCCGGACCCCGACCCCGACAGGTACATCCCCAGCACCCGGTGGTCGTGGTCGAACCACTGCGAGGGTGTCACCTCGTTGCCGTCCCCGGCGAACCACGCCAGGTCCTTCACGCCGTCCTCGTGCGCCGGCCGGCCGTCGAAGAACTCGTCGTGGCGCAGCACCCGGCGCTCGCGTCGCAGCCGGACCAGCGCCCGCGCCCACTCGAGCAGCTCGCGCTGCCACTCGGCGTGATCCCAGGAGACCCATGACGTCACGTCGTCGAGGCAGTAGGCGTTGTTGTTGCCGAGCTGGCTCCGCCCGGTCTCGTCGCCCGCGGTGATCATCGGGACCCCGGTCGAGACCAGCAGTGTCGTCAGCAGGTTGCGCGACATCCGGCGGCGGAGCCGGAGCACCTCCGAGTCGTCGGTAGGCCCCTCGTGCCCGCAGTTCCAGCTGCGGTTGTCACCGGCACCGTCCCGGCCGTGCTCCCCGTTGGCCTCGTTGTGCTTGCGGTCGTAGGAAACCAGGTCGGCGAGGGTGAAGCCGTCGTGTGCGGTGACGAAGTTGACCGAGGCGAGCGGACTGCGCCCGTCGAACACGTTGGACGACCCGGACAGTGCGTACGCCAGGTCGCGCAGCCCGCTCGGTGGTCCGCCGCGACTGCCGAGCCACGTCGAGCGCACCGTGTCCCGGTAGCGGTCGTTCCACTCGCCCCAGGGTGGCGGGAACCGGCCCAGCTGGTAGCCACCGGGCCCGACGTCCCACGGCTCGGCGATCAGCTTGACCGACGCCAGCACCGGGTCGGCCGCCAGAGCGGTCAGGAACGGGCTCGCAGGGTCGAACCACTCGCCGGTGCGCGACAGCGAGGTCGCCAGGTCGAAACGGAACCCGTCCACGTGCATCTGCTCGACCCAGTAGCGCAACGAGTCGAGCACCATCGCCAGTGCCGGCGGATAGGTGAGGTCCAGGACGTTGCCGCAACCGGTCGTGTCGACGTAGTCGTGCTCCGGCGTGAGGCGGTAGTAACCGTGGTTGTCCAGGCCGCGCCAGCACAGCGTCGGACCGGTCGCGTCGCCCTCACCCGTGTGGTTGTAGACGACGTCGAGGACCACCTCGATGCCGGCCCGGTGCAGAGCCGCGACCATCGACTTGAACTCGGCGACCTGCTGACCGGTCGAGCCCGCCGCCGAGTAACCGGCGTGGGGTGCGAAGAACCCGACCGAGTTGTAGCCCCAGTAGTTGACGAGTCCCCGCGCGGCCAATGCCGGCTCGCTGACGAACTGGTGCACCGGCAGCAGCTCGACGGTGGTGACCCCGAGCCCGGTCAGGTGCTCGACGACTGCCGGGTGGGCCAACCCGGCGTACGTCCCGCGCAGCCGCTCGGGCACGTCCGGGTGCAGCTCGGTGAAGCCTTTGACGTGCAGCTCGTAGAGCACCGTGTCCGGCCACGCCACGCGCGGCGCACGGTCGCCGGTCCAGTCGAACGACTCGTCGACGAGGACGGAACGCAACTCGCCGTCGACACGGGTGATCGCGCGGGCGTAGGGGTCGAGCAGCAGCCGGTCGTGGTCGTAGCGATGGCCCTCCTCGGGGGCCCAGGCACCGGCGACGCGGAACCCGTACGTCGTGCGCGGCCCGGCGCCGGGCACGTGACCGTGCCATCGCCCGGCCTCACCACGGTCGAGCGGGACCCGGCGCTCCCCGCCCGCCTCGTCGAGCAGGCACACCTCGACCGCGTCGCCTCCGCTCACGACGGCGAACCGGGCGCCGGTGCCGTCGAGCACCGGCCCGACCCGCTGGTCGTCGACCGCCTCCGCCACCCGTGACCTCCTGCCCTTCTCGCAAGTCCTGGCGCGCCCGCTGCCAGTCGGTCCTCTCGTGCCGGGAGCGCTGTCACCTTCGCTGTGTCACCCATCCGGCTCACCGGCTCGGGCACCGTCGAGCCGATAGGTGCCAAGGGTGCCGCACGCGTCACGCGGCAGGGAGAGGATCGAGGGGACGGATGCGGGCTCGTCGACGACGGCGCACAGCGACGCTGCTCGTCGCGGTGGCCGCGATCGTGTCCTGGTCGGCCCCGCCCGCGGCGGCGACCGCGGCCGACTACCGGCTCCGCTACGTGACCGGCCCCGACGGCGTGACCCGGCTGGCCCGGTGGAACCCGTGCCAGACCATCAGCTTCCAGGTCAACGTGTCGCTCGCCGGGGACACCAGAGCGGCACGGCGATCCGCCGCCTCCGACGTGCGGACCGCCGTGGCCCGGCTCTCCCGGCGTACGGGCATCTCGTTCCGTTACACCGGCCGCACGACCTACCTGCCGAACGGCAGCCGCTACCACCCGTGGTGGGAGGACAGCCCGGCCGAGCTCGTGGTCGCATGGGTCGACCAACGCGATCCGGCCCACCGCTCCAACCTGCTCGGCCGGGACTCCGAGGGCGACTGGGCCGACGGCACCGGCGGCTTCGCCTTCAAGTCGTGGAACCACGGCAGCGGCTGGCAGCTCGCCGCCGGCCGCGGCTTCGTGGTGATCAACGCGGCGGACACCTGGGACCTGCGACCCGGGTTCGGTCGAGGCCTCACCCGTGGCGAGCTGCTGCTCCACGAGCTCGGCCACGTCATGGGCCTGGCGCACGTCCCCACGCGCAGCCAGACGATGTACCCCGTGCTCCTGCCTCGTGCTGCGGCCGGCTACCACGCCGGCGACCGGGCGGGGCTGCTCGCCGTCGGCCGGGCCGCCGGCTGCATCAGCGTCCCCCACGACGTCTGGCCCGGCATCTAGGGCCTGGCCGGCCGCAGCAGCATGGGGCGCCTGCTTCCGACCGTGCTCGGCGGGTGCAACGGCTGCCGTTACCGTGGCGGGCGTTGTCTCGACTCAAGGAGGCAGTCGTGGGCCAGTTCGTGCGGCTCGAGGTCGACGACGGGATCGGGACGATCCGGCTCGACCGGCCACCCGTGAACGCGCTGAACGTCGCGATGCAG
>JAVEDG010000339.1 GCA_030841245.1 Actinomycetota bacterium | reverse complement strand
GAAGTTCGGGCCGCCGGAGTCGCCGTAGCAGGCCCCGCCGTACCCGTGCTCATCGTGCATGTCCAGACGCACCCATGCCTTGTTCAACGTGGTGAAGCCCTGCGGTGCCTCCATCCGGACACCGCCGCCGGGGAAGCCGTGGTCAGGTCCGAGCGTCTTCTCCTGCTCGCCGTAGCCGACCGTGGTCCACGTGTCCTGGGCCAGCGCCTTCGACCCGATCTGGCCGAGCTGGTCTGCCGACGGCAGCTGGGCGGGCGTGAAGCTCCACCGCTGGCTCAGGGTCGCGGCTGGCACGTCGACCACCGCGATGTCCATCGGGTCCGACTCGGGACCCGGGTAGGCCGTGGGGTGTGACTCGGTGCCCTCGACCATGTGTACGCCGTCCAGGCCGGACGTGCTGGTCAGCGCCGCGACCGCCTGGCCCGCCTGGCTGTCGGTCAGTCCGCCTTCGGCACGCAGCGGCGCCAGCGCCGTCTCGACGTCGGAGTCGAGGCTGACGAAGAACCGCGGCGGCTTGCTGCCCCAGTCTGTGACGCAGTGCGCGGCCGTGAGGAACGTGTCGGAGTCGACCATCGAACCGCTGCACTCCCAGTCGACCTGCCAGCCGCCGAGGTCGTCGTCCCAGAACTGGACGATCAGCGTGCCGACCTCCGCCCGGTTGCTCGGCTGGGCGTTGTAGCTGTTGATCGCCGCCGCCGGTCCGGCGAGCGCCAGGCTCGTCACCAGCACGACGAGGGTCGAGAGTGTTATGCGCAGCCGCACGACGTTCCTCCTGAGGCCGAGAGTGGGGCCACGTTGCCACATCGACGTCCGTGCAGGAAGCCCGGCCGTTCGGGCTCAGCCCGCCGGAGGGATCAACCCGAACCGCTGCTTCGCACGCAGCACCCGCAACGCGCTGGCGTTGACCCTCGCGCGGAAGCTCGCGCTGCTCCTCGCCTCGTCCAGCACCGCGTGGTACATCGCCGGCAGGACGCTGGGGTCGACCGTGAGCACCATGTCACCCCCGGCCCGGAGGAACTTGAGCGCCCGCGCGCCGGGCGACCAGCGGGCCACCTGGCGTGCGGCCCCCAGGTCGTCGGAGACGATCACGCCCGTGAAGCCGAGGTCACCGCGGACCATCCCTGTCACGACCGTTGACGAGAATGCCGCCGGGTGCACCGAGTCGATCTTGCTGTAGTAGGCCGTGGACATCATGAGGAACGGCACCCCGGCGTCGACAGCAGCGGCGAACGGTTCGACGTACGCGTCGTGCCTCGTGGTCACGTCGTCCGCGACGTCGGCCGTCGTGTCGGGGTTGGCGGTCACTCGGCCGAGCCCCGGGAAGTGCTTCGTCGTAGACGCGACGTCGGCGGCGGTCATGCCACGTAGGAAAGCCCGTGCATGGGCGGCGACCCGAGCCGTCGTGTAGCCGAACTCCCGGTGGTAGACCCCGATCGGCGGGTTGTCCTCGGCCGCATCGGCGTTCGGGACGGTGTCGGTCACCGGTGCCAGGTCGACGTTCACCCCGGCCGACCGCAGCTGCCTGCCCCAGGTGGCGGCGCGATCGCGCAAGGTGGTTCTGGCCCAGGTTCCCTGAGTCAGCGCGGACGGGATGGTGGAGAACCCGGTGCCGCTCAGGACCTGCACCGACCCGCCCTCCTGGTCGGTGGCGACGAACAGCGGTACGCCGTAGGTCGCCTGGCCGGTGGCGCGGCTCCGCAGCGTGGCCGTGACCTTCGCCGTCGCGACCGTCCCCTTGCTGCTGCGTCCGGTGAGGATGACGTTGCCCACGTGGTAGCTGCCGATCTCGTCGAGCGTGCTGGAGCTGCCACCTGCTGCCGGCGTCCCGACCATGAACAGCTGTCCCACCCGCTGCGGCAGAGACATCCGCGACAGGACTGCGGAAGCACCACCGGTCGGCACCGACGACGCGCTCGCCGGAGCCGGCAGGGTGGACACCAGCAGGGCAACGGGGACAGCCACGAGGGCTGAGGCCAGGCCGCGCCGCGCCGGGGGAGTTCGCATCACGTCAGGTTGACGCATCAGCAGGCCCGAAAGTTGCCCGTCAACAGTCCAGGCGGGGCAGACGTGTGCAGGCGACCGTGGGCGGTAGAGGGATAGCCTGCGGCGGAGCCTGCCGCCTTGTGGCGTGAGGAGACCGGTGGAGCTTGCCGTGCACGTCCGTGAGTCGGTCCACCGACTCCGCACGGGCTGGCGGCCGCTGACCGAGGCCACCCTGGCCGCGTCCGTCGCATGGTTCCTGGACGCCGACGTGATCGGCCACCCGCAACCGTTCTTCGCGCCCGCCGCCGCCCTGATCGTGCTCGGGCAGGCCCGCGGACAACGGGTGCTGCGGGCGCTCGAAGTGGTGCTCGGCGTCGCCGGTGGGGTCCTCGTCGCGGATCTCGTGGCGAGGGGACTCGGTCCGGGCTCGACCCTGACGGTCTTCTCCGTCACGGCGGCGACACTGGGCTTCGCCACCGCCGTCGGCGCAAGCACGCTGTTCCGCGTGCAGGCCGCGGTCTCGGCCCTCTATGTCGCTGTGGTCAGCCCGCCGGGTAACGGGCTGGTGCCCTACCGCTTCGTGGACGCGCTGGTCGGCGGGGGCATCGCTCTGCTGGTGAACCAGGCCTCGAGACCCGGCAACCCGCTGGCCTCCGTCGCAGAGCGCAGCCGAGCGGCCCTCGAGGGCGTCGGCGACGTCCTGCGCGCCTGCGCAGCCGCACTCGATGACGGTGAGTACGACGCGGCCCGGGCCGCCCTCGCCAGGGCACGCGGCCTCGACGACATGATCGACGAGCTGCGCGAGACGCTGGCCAGTGCGCGTGAGCTGCTCCTGGTCGACGTGCACCGCAGGGCCCGGCTGTCACGGGTCTTCACGATCGAGACGGCCACGGCAGCTCTGGACCACCTGGTGCGCAACGTTCGAGTGCTCGTGCGGGCCAGCGTGGTGCTGACCCGGTTCCGCGAGCCTGCGCCGGGTCCGCTGCTCGACGCGGTCCGGCTGCTCGCCGAGTCGGTGCGCCGGGTGGAGGAGGCGCTGATCGCTGAGCTCGCCGGCGACAAGGACACCGTCGCCCTGAAGGTCGATGCCGCGGAGTCCGCGGCGCTGCAGGCGGTGCAGACCGGCGCCGGTCTGCTGCCGTCGGCGCCGCCGCTGCCGGTGGTGATGATCGTCGGGCAGATCCGGATGGCCGCCGTCGACCTGTTGCGTGCCGTCGGGCGGGACGACACCGAGAGCCTGGGTCGGGTCGACGAGGCGCTCGGGCTGCCCCCGAGCTGAACCCCGCGCCCGTGGCTCCCGTCGCCGGTGTCATGGTCGCCGGTGTGATGGTCGCCGGTGTCATGTCCGGGCGCTGTGGTGAGGTGGGTGGGTGGCTGACCCCGAGGTGCCGGCCGATCCGGTGGCTGACGACGCCCGTGCCGTGCTCGGCCGGCTGGTCGGCGCTGACGCGCGTTTTCGCGAAGGGCAGCTCGAGGCGGTGCTCGCGCT
>JAVEDG010000336.1 GCA_030841245.1 Actinomycetota bacterium | reverse complement strand
GGCGTCGAGCCACCGGGAGGCACCGCTGATCGCAGGTGAGCCTCAGCTCGACAACACAGACCTATACGCCTTTGTCGCGCCTGACGCGCCGAACTCGGTCACCTTCGTCGCGAACTGGTACCCGTTCGAGGAGCCGGCCGGCGGGCCGAACTTCTATCCCTGGGCGACGAAGGACGCTCGCTACAACATCAAGATCGACAACGATGCGGATGCTAAGGCTGACATCGTGTACACCTGGCACTTCCGCACGACCCGTACCCCAAGACCTGGTGACTCGTTCAGCGGCAACGGCACGTTCCTCTACAACAACGGTCCGGTCACGAGTTTCACCGACCCCAACCTGCTCTACCGCCAGCGCTACACGCTGACGCGCCGCGTGGTCGGTCACGGCACCACGGTCCTGCTGAAGAGCGCCCCGGCCGCCCCCTCCTTCGTGGGTGACACGTCGATGCCCGACTATCGGTCGCTGCGCAACGAGGCCGTCACCGCGTACGGCGGCGGCACCCGACACTCCTTTGCCGGTCAGGCCGACGACCCGTTCTTCCTCGACCTGAGGGTGTTCGACCTGCTGTACGGCGGGAACTGCTCAACTGAGATCGGTCACGACGGGCTCAGCGGCTTCAACGTGAACAGCGTCGCCCTTCAGGTGCCGCGCAGCGACCTCACCGCGGGTGACAACGTCGTCGGCGTCTGGAGCACGACGGACCGCAAGGACGCGAACGGCAGCTTCCGCCAGATCTCTCGGCTCGGACAGCCGCTCGTGAACGAGGCCATCATCCCCTACCGCGTGAAGGACACCTTCAACTCGATCCCCCCGACCAAGGACGCCGCGGCCCTGCCGTTCGTCGTCAAGCCGGAGCTGGCACAGCTGCTCAACAAGGTGTGCGGCTTCAATGCCCCGACAGACAACCGCCAGGATCTGGTGCAGATCTTCCTGAAGGGGATCCCCGGGCTGAACATGCCGTCGGGGACGGTTCGGCCCGCGGAGGAACTGCGGCTCAACACCCAGCTGATCTCCGGGCAGACGTTCAGCCGCCTCGGTGTCCTCGGCGGGGACAACAACGGCTTCCCGAACGGACGCCGGTTGCGCGATGACGTCCTCGACATCGCGCTGCAGGCGGTCGGCGGTGAGGTCGCCGGGACGCTCGGAGCGGGCAGTGGGAACTCCGACCACCC
The DNA here is from genome assembly GCA_030841245.1 of Actinomycetota bacterium. Taxonomy (GTDB): domain Bacteria; phylum Actinomycetota; class Actinomycetes; order JACCUZ01; family JACCUZ01; genus JAVEDG01. Next base: position 1,615 of record JAVEDG010000336.1, on the reverse strand, counting down.
GAACAACCTGGGTGACGCGGTGAACCACAATGACGCGAAGTTCGGCGCTCACTTCCCCTACCTCGCGTTGCCGCACAGCGGGTCGGTGACCAAGACCACCCAACCCCCGCAGACGGCGACCCTGCTCACGGGCGGTGTTGACGGAGGCTCGTCGCCGAGCTCCGGCTTCCCGACCGGCCAGCTGGCTCTGATCGGGCTCGGGGCGCTGGTCCTGATCGGCGGGACGACTCTTGCCCGCCGGCGCTCGGTCGCGACCCAACCGGTCTAGGCGATCCCTCCTCGTGGTGCCGCCCGGTGCGGCACTGCCGAGCGGCACCACGAGGAGATCGTCCCGTCAGTCCGTCCCTCGAGGAGGGGTGCGCCATGGCCGTCTCACGCCGACCGTCGCTGCTGATGGGCTCCACGGTGGTGCTCGCCGTTGCGCTCTTCCTCGCGGCGGCGGTCGGGCTGGCCCCCGGCTCGACCCAGCGATCCACTCCGGTCGGTAGCTCTGAAGCTCGGGTCGATCCGGCCGCGATCGCCGACTCCGGTCAGCTCGTCACCGCCCTGCAGGCTCGACTGCGCAGCCTTCCGAAGGACTACCGCTCATGGTCAGAACTGGCCCTCGCCTACGTCGAGCAGGGCAGGATCACCGCCGACCCGACGTACTACCGCAAGGCTGACCTCTGCCTGGAGCGCTCGGCCGCGCTGGCACCTCACGACTCGGTGCTCTTCGCAGCGCGGGCGACACTGGCTGCAGCCCGGCACGACTTCGCCGGGGCGCTCCGCGACGCGGACCGGGCCCTTGCCATCAACCGCTACAGCGCCCAGGCCGCTGCCATCCGGAGCGATGCCCTTACCGAGCTGGGTCACTACCGTGCGGCTCGTCGCGCGGCCCTGCGCGCCGACCAGCTCGACCCTGGCTCGTCGACGTTCGCCCGGCTCTCCTACCAGCACGAGCTGCACGGCGACCTGTCCGGTGCCATCAGGCTGATGGGCAGCGCGGAAGCCGCAGCGGACGCCAGCGCGCCCTCCTATGCGTACGCCGCGTTTCACCTGGGCGAGCTCGCCCGGGTCCAGGGACGACGCAGTCAGGCAGCGCACGACTACGCTGCCGCACTCGCGGCGGATCCGACGTACATGCCGGCGGTTGCCGGACAGGCGCGGCTCGCGGTGTCCAGCGGCCACGTCGCAACGGCCGTCCGCGACTACCGGCGGGTGGTGCGGCGCCTGCCACTGACGGAGTACGTCGTGGAGCTCGGCGAGCTGTACCAGGCGACCGGCAGACCGGGTCTTGCGCGCCAGCAGTGGTCGGTGGCGCTCGCAACCGACCGCCTGTTCCGGGCGAACGGGGTGGCCACCGACCTTGAAACCGCACTCTTCCAGGCCGACCACGGGTCGCCGGCCGCGGCGCTGACAGCTGCCCGGGCGGAGTGGGATCGCCGTCACTCCATCGCCTCGGCTGATGCCCTGGGCTGGGCGTTGCACGCGAACGGCCGCAACCAGGCAGCGCTCCGCTACGTCCGGATGGCCACACGGCTCGGGACACCGGACGCCCGCCTGCAGTACCACCGCGGGGTCGTCGAGGCTGAGCTGGCGCTGCCCACGGCCCGCACCTACTTGCGGGCGGCGCGTT
>JAVEDG010000436.1 GCA_030841245.1 Actinomycetota bacterium | reverse complement strand
ATACGAGGTCTTCGGTCCGGCAGGCACCGTCGCCGACATCAGCTATTTCGATCTCAATTCCAAACCGCAACATGTCGACGGAGCGTCCTTGCCGTGGTCGTTGACGATGACGTCCGACTCGCCAACGGTCATCGGTAGCATTGTTGCGCAGGGCAATAGCAACAGGATCGGTTGCCGCATTGTGGTCGACGGTGACGTTAGAGTCGAAAGAATCTCGAACGAAGTAAAGGCCTTCACGCATTGTCTGTTAGAGGGCGCGTGAGCACCCAACACCGAACACATGACCGTCCGATCCTCGCCCGAGCGGTCCGTCGATTGGCTGTGCCGGTCATTCTTGGGTGGTTGGGAATAGCTCTCGCCGTGAGTATCGGCGTTCCACCGCTCGAGCAGGTCGCGAAAGAGCGTGCCGTTTCGCTGAGCGTTCGAGAGGCGCCGTCGATAAAGGCGATGGCCCGCATCGGTGAATTATTCAAGGAGTCAAATAGCGACGCAATTGCGATGATCGTTCTGGAGGGCGAACAACCCCTCGGCGAAGATGCACACGAGTATTACGACGATTTGATTCGTCGGCTGAACGCCGATTCGACGCACGTGCAGCATGTTCAGGATCTCTGGGGGGACCCGCTGACCGCGCAGGGAGTGCAAAGCGCCGACGGCAAGGCCGCGTATGTCCAATTGACTCTTGCCGGGAACCTATCCGATTCTCAGGCGAACGTATCCGTCGAGGCTGTTCGGAACATCCTGCAGCAAACGCGTCCGCCGCCGGGGGTCAAGGCCTACCTCACCGGCCAGGCGCCGCTCGCGGCGGACTTGAATGACACCGGTGACCACGCCGCAATGAAAATCATTGTGGCAACCGTCGTGGTGATCTCCCTCATGTTGCTCCTGGTGTACCGCTCGGTCACGACAGTTTTGCTGCTGCTGGCCGTGGTGGGGACTGAATTGGCGACGGCCCGGGGAGTGGTGGCATTTCTGGGCCATCTTGGGGTTATCAGCCTTTCAGCGTTTGCTATCAGCATCCTCGTGGCCCTCGTTATCGCTGCGGGAACAGACTATGGAATATTTTTCTTCGGTCGCTATCACGAAGCGCGCCTAGCTGGCGAAGATCGGGAGACGGCCTATTACACCGCCAACCGCGGGGTGGCTCACGTGGTCTTGGCCTCAGGCCTGACCATTGCCGGGGCGACTTATTGCCTAAGTTTTACGCGGTTGCCGATGTTCCAGACCATGGGTGTACCGTGCGCGCTGGCCGTGCTGGTCGCAGTTGCGATAACACTCACGTTGGTTCCCGCCGTCATGACGGTAGCCAGCCGGTTCGGTCTCCTCGAACCCAAGCGGACGGTGTCGGTTCGTGGCTGGCGACGGGTGGGAACGGCTGTCGTGCGCTGGCCCGCACCTATCTTTGTGGCGTCATGCGCAGTGGCTCTGGCCGGCCTGCTGCCACTGCTCGGATACCGGGTCGCCTACGAAGACCGCCCGTATGTACCTCAGGACGCCCCCGCCAATGTCGGGTGGGCGGCCGCCGACCGCCATTTCTCCGAAGCGCGGATGAGGCCCGAAGTCCTGGCCATCGAGTCTGATCACGATATGCGTAACTCAGCGGACCTCTTGGTGTTGAACAAACTGGCCAAGGGCATCTTCGGCGTTGAAGGAGTTGCCCTGGTACAGGGCGTTACTCGGCCTCAAGGCACGCCTCTTGAGAATACATCCATACCATCTTTGCTAAGTGTGCAAAGCTCAGGTCAACTACAAAACATACAATTTGTGAAGGACCGGCTAAATGATTTGCGTACGCAAGCCGGCGAGCTTGATGGAGCGATCGCCACGCTGGAGCGCGGGTACGCGCTGTCGCAGCAGCTTGTCGAAAGTAGCCACCACATCGTCGGCGTCTCGCATGAGATGATGGATATCACCAAAGAGATACGCGACCAAATCGCCGATTTCGATGATTTCTTCAGGCCCGTCCGCAATTATCTTTATTGGGAACCTCACTGCTACGACATCCCAGTCTGCTCAGCCGTGAGGTCTGCGTTTGATGCCACCGACGGTGTCGACCGGATCAGCGGAAAGCTCGACGAACTCGGGCCAAATCTGGACAACGTGGATGCGGTCATGCCGCAGCTGCTCGCGCTGTTGCCACCGCAGATCGCTGCCCTGAAAAGCGTGCAGACGACAATGTTGGCCGCATATAGCACCATGTCCGGGATAGTTGAGCAGACGGAGGAGCTGGGCGGGTACGCGGCCGACATGGGGCAGGATTTCGACGCTGCCCAAAACGACGACTCTTTCTACCTACCTCGAGGCGTGTTTGACAACCCGGATTTCCAACGCGTCATGAATCTGTTCCTGTCACCGGACGGGACGGCGGCGCGCTTCATCATTACCCATAGGGAGAATCCAGCTTCGGAAGAGGGTATCGCGCGGATCGACCCGATAAGAACGGCTGCCGAGGAGTCTCTCAAGGGGACCCCACTCGCGAACGCCAAGATCTATATGGCCGGCAGCGCGTCGGTCTTGAAGGACCTGCAAGAAGGTTCGATTTACGACTTGTTGATCGCAGTCACGGCATCGCTTTGCCTCATCTTCGTCATCATGTTGATCATGACTA
>JAVEDG010000295.1 GCA_030841245.1 Actinomycetota bacterium | reverse complement strand
CCCTGGTCTATCTGGGTGGCGGGAGCGGCCGCGTTGTAGCCGGGATCGGCCGGTGTCTGGCCGCTCTCCTCGAGCGACTCCATCAGCTCGGCGCGCGGCTTCTTCTCGTCGATCCAGCCGAGGAACTGCCAGATGGCCCGGAAGTCGTCGATGTCGTTGATCAGCGGCGTTCCGGTGAGGGCCATGAGCAGCGGGCGGGCGACGCGTGCCTGGACCCGTTCGGAGAGCTCCAGCACGTGCTGCGAGCGCTGCGAGGTCTTGTTCTTGATGAAGTGCGCCTCGTCGACGACCATGCCGCGGAAGCCGAGGTCGCCGAGCCATCCGACATGTCGGTCGAGCACCTCGTAGTTGACGATGACGATGTCGGCGAACCCGTCGATCGTGTCACCGTTGCCGTGGATCACCGTGGCCGAGCGGTTCGGTGTCCACAGGCCGACCTCGCGTGCCCAGTTGGTCTTCACGACGTTCGGTACGACCGCGAGCAGGGGGTAGGCGTTCGCTGCCTGCGCGGCCAGCAGTGCCTGGGCGGTCTTGCCCAGGCCCGGCTCGTCGGCTAGGAGGAAGGTCCGGTGGCCGGACGAGGCGGCAGCGACCACCTGCGCCTGGTGCGGCATCAGCACCAGGCCACCCGGCGCCCGCAGGGAGGACGGCGGGGGCAGAGTCATGCAAGCCGCGGCCCCGCCGCCGGCGCGCTCGAACGAGCTGAAAAGCGGGCCGAGCAGCTCCCAGCTGCCCAGCCGGCGCGGAGCAGTCCGGCGCTGCCTGACCGACGTCAGGTCAGGAGCAAGGAAGGGGTTGGCCAGCTGTCGCGAGACGACCGACTGCGGCACGACCCCACGCTCGGTCGTGGCGGACGAGACGGCGGGCTCCGTAGGTGTGACCTCGTGGGGCTCGTCGATCCCTGCGTCCCTGAGCATGTCTCGCGTGAGCGACCTGGCCGCGTCCGAGACGACGGCGTCCTCGGCGAGCAGCGCGAGCAGCGAGGTGTCGCGCGCGGCGGTCTTCGCGAGGATCATGGCGATCCCGTCGAGGCGCTTGAGCTGCTCGGTTCGGTCGGTCTCGCTGCCGGTCTCCTCCCGGACCCGCGCGCGCTCCCGGCGCACCAGAAGTGCGACGACCTGGAACTTCGTGCGCACGGAAGGCTTCACCTGCCCGCGTTCGGCAGCAGCCTCGACCTCCCGCACGGCGCGGGCCAGCACCGGGAGGATGCCGTCGTTGCCACGCTCGTGGACCCGTCGCTGCTGTCGAGGGGCAACACGGCGAGCGCCGGGTCGGCGCTGGCCACGTCGAGCCACAGACTCCTCCTTCGGAGTGCCCGGCACGCTCGTCGCGGCCGGAAGGCCCGTACGCGGTCGATCCGTCGGGAGACGGACGACCAGCGGAGCGGGCCGTGGGTGGCCTCTCCGGGACGCGACACGGTCCCACGGGTCTCGCGAGAGATCGACGCGTCGGCACCTGTCCGGCGGTCCACCGCGGAACCCTCGACCAGGTCGATGGCCGGGACACCAACGCACGGCGAACCGGTCCCCAGACCGGTGCCTTGCCTCGGTGCGGAACCAATACTACCGTCCCTTGACCTTTCAGCTGCGGAAGACCTCGATCTCGGTCATGTCCATGAAGTCGCAGCCGGAGAATTGCCGGGGCAGACCCGACCTGGAACACCCGAGCCGCTTGCCCTGTCCTGCCCTTCGGCAATCTCCAAGAGGTCACAGCCGGCGAACCGAGGGCCGAAGGTCCCGTTCAGCCATGCCCCTTCTTGACCGATGCTTTCACCTGTCAGATGCGACAAAGGCAAACCCGCTGTGAGGCGGGGACGCAAAGCCACGGGGCCCAACGGGGTCAGCCGGGTTACGAACGAGAGGGCGCGCGTCACCATGCGCAGGTCCACCCACCTTGTCTTCCGCGCTCGGCTCACCGGTTTCCATGTCGCGGCCGCGACCGGCGCCGTTGCCACGCTTGCCCTTCTTGCTGCAGGCGCGGCTCAGCCGGCGTCGGCCGACACCACAGCGGCCACCGTCACGCTGACCGGTGGGAGCCTGTCGATCTCTGCGCCGGCGAACGCCGGCAACCTCGGTACGCGCGCCAACACCGTGGCCTCCGGGACCATCAGCGGCTCGCTCGGCCAGGTGCAGGTGCTCGACGCCCGCAGCCCCGTCGCGGGATCCGGCTGGGTGGCGAGCGTGATCTCCAGCGCGTTCACACCCCCGACCGGTCCGGCGATCGCCGCCAGCGCTGTGGGCTACACCGCGGGGAGCATCACCAAGGTGGGCACAGCGGTCTACACGGCGAACGATCCCGGCGACCTGACTGGCGTCAGCCCAGCGGTGACGGCGACCGCGATCACCGGCGACAACTCCGCCACCTGGAACCCGACCATCAGCGTCCTCGTCCCCGGCGGCATGGCTGCGGGTGTCTACTCCGCGACGATCACCCACTCTGTTGTCTGAGCTCCGCCTCACCGGTCCGTCGCGGAGCCCGCTCGTCATTCTCGCCGTCATGGCACTGGGGTTCGCCCTGATCCCGCCCGCCGGTGCCGCGACCACGTCAGCCGCCGGGGACCCCGGCAGCATCGGCATCCGACTGGTCGACGAGCCCGTCACGTCAGGTGACGACCCGCGCGCTCGGGTGTACATCGTCGACCACCTCAATCCGGGGACGACCATCAAGCGCCGGATCGAGGTCTCCAACACCACCCGCGCCACCACCCGGCTCGTCCTCTACGCCGCCGCCGCGAACATCGTCGACGGCTCCTTCCTGGGCGCCGCTGCGCACACCCCCAACGACGTGACCACCTGGACCACGGTGATCCCTGGCAGACCCGAGGTCCCAGCCGGAGCAAAGGTCACCGCAACCGTGACCATCGCTGTACCCGAGGACGCGGCCCCTGGCGAGCGGTACGGCGTCGTGTGGGCCGAGGCCAGGTCTGCACCCAAGGCCGGCGGCGGGGTCACCGAGGTCAGCCGAGTCGGCATCCGGCTCTATGTCTCGGTCGGACCCGGAGGCCCGCCCGCCGCGAACTTCTCCATCGAGTCACTTACCGCCGAACGCTCGGCTGACGGGCGCCCCATGGTGGTCGCGGCAGTGCACAACACCGGTGGACGCGCGCTGGACATGAACGGCACCGTCAACCTGGGCGCAGGCCCGGGCGGTCTCAGCGCCGGGCCCTTCCCGGCCACCCTCGGTGTGAGCCTGGGCATCGGCGACACCGAACCCGTCACAATCACCCTGGACAGGCGGCTGCCCTCCGGGCCTTGGGATGCCACGATCACCTTGCGCAGCGGTTTGCTCGAGCGCACAGCGAAGGCCACCATCACTTTCCCGGACACCGGCGCCGCGAAGGCCGTTCCGACCAGCACGTCGCGGCCCATCTGGCGGGAGCTCATCGGAGCGGGCCTCCTCGTGGTCCTGCTGGCACTCGCTGCCTTGATGCTGGCCAGGCGCGCGAGGATACGACGTCTCGCTGGCTCACTTGCGTGACCAGATGACTGGTGGAACTCTCTGGCCGTTCGCCTAGGCCGGATTGCTCGGACTGCTCCGATCGCCGTCCGCGGCTCGCGGCATGAGACGCAGCATCAGCGCGGATTGCGAGTGGACGCCGAACTTTCGGTAGATGCCCGACAGGTGGTTCCGCACCGTGCTGTCGGCGATGACGAGTGCACGCGCGATGTCTTGAACGCGCTCGCCGCGAACTGTTCTTCGCAGAATCTCCGCCTGACGTCCGCTCAGCTCCGCCAGCTGCGGCTCCGCCCACCATTGCTCGTGGCGGCCGGGTCGCCCGCCGAGCCCGGCGGCCTGCACCTCGAGGGCAATCCGCCACAGATGCCCCTCAAGGCGCGACGCCCGATCGTCGGCCGGTTCGATGCCGAGGTAGGGAAGCCGGATGGCGATCGCGTGGCGCGACGGATTGTGCGCGACGAGAGGGCTGACGGTGCACTGCACCCGGATCCACTGGCCATCCCGACCTTGGATGCGAGCGCTGACGGTCGTCGGCGGACCAGTCGGGGGGCTCCACGCCAGCGCAGCCGCGACCACTCGGACGTCCTCGGGGTGCACCCAGTCCTGGAGTGGGGTGTTCCGTTGGCCTTCACCCCACCCGAGCAGCTCGTAGGCGCTGGCGCTGATCTCCGCGAGCCGGCTGGACTCATCGACGATGCCGAGCACCAGTCGACTCGTGTCGCGCGGGTCTTCGCCGCGTCCGTCGAGAGCCACGGTCTCGCCACTCACTCCCTCACTGAAAACCGACACCCAAACAATTTGCCTCGGTCAAGTGACCATGTCAAGTGACCGTGTCAACTGACACCGTCACTTGACAGCAGCCTGTGCGGAAGTACAGTTTGTCTCGACCTTGGATGGTGATTGATGGAGCCCTCCCGGATCGGGACAGCGCTGCGCGCGGCCCGAGTGCGAGCCGGCTGGAGCCGCGAGGCGCTCGCCTATCACTCCGGCGTGAGTGGTGCTGCCATCGCTCAGATCGAATCCGGCCGTCGCAAAGACCTCCGCCTCACCACCTTGGCGGCGCTGTCCGGCGCGCTGGGGGTGAGCGTCGACTACCTCGCCGGGACGCCGACCGCAGCGCCCACGCTGCTGCAACACCGGGTGGTCACATACGGGGCCGACGATGCCTTCCTCGCGGCAGCCAGCCCGTTCCTGAGCGAGGGCGTTGAAGAGTCGCACTGTCTCCTGGCGGTGACCACACCTGCGAAGGAGGCCCTGCTGCGCGACTCACTCGGCGACCGTGCCGCCTGCGTCGAGTTCGCAGACTGGGAGAGCTGGTACCGGTCGCCCAGACACGCCCTCGACCACTACGGCGCCTTCGTCTCAGAGAAATCTGAGGCAGGTGCCGTCTGGATCCGGGTGGTGGCGGAGGCGGCGTGGGCAGACGACACCGAGGCGGAGATCACGGAGTGGACGCGGTATGAGTCGCTGGTCAACTTGGTGTTCGCGTCCTCTCCCGCGACGATCCTGTGCACCTATGACGAGCGGACCTTTCCCGGGGATGTCATCGCGGGCGCGCGACAGACACATCCCGAACTCGTCCACGGCGACGACACGACCCCGTCCAACGCCTACCAGGCTCCTGAGGACTATCTGTTGAACTGTTGAGGGATCGGCCTGTCGTAGTAGCCGGCCGATGTCTCTCGTCTGTCGACCCTGGACAGCTAGGCCGGTCGAAGCATCGGCGGCATCATCATCTCTGCGGTCCCGCGACGGTAGAGCATTGCTGGTCGGCCGCCGTTACGAGAGGTTGTCTCCCCCGTACCTTCAAGAAGGTCCTCGGCGGTGGTGACCTTTCGATGGAAGTTCCGCGGGTCCAGCGCGACGCCCCAGACGGTTTCGTAGACCTCGCGGAGCTCGCCGACGGTGAACGTCGGCGCGCAGAATCCGGTCGCGAGCGGTGTGTACTCCAGCTTGGCCCGCGCACGTTCCAAGCCGTCCGCCAAGATGCCGGCGTGATCGAACGCGAGCCGCCCCCGCCCGTCGGTGAGCTTCGACGCCGGTGTCCACCGGGCATCGGCAGCGTCTGACCCGGCAACTGGATCGGGCAAGTCGGGCCCGAGACCAAGGTAGGCAACCGTGACGACGCGCAGCCGCGGATCCCGCCACGGGGCGCCGTAGCTGCGCAGCTGCTCCAGGTGAACCGGCAGATCCTGTAGCCCTGTCTCCTCGGCCAGCTCCCGGACAGCGGCGGCGTCGAGGTCCTCGTCCGGCTGGACGAAGCCACCCGGCAGGGCCCATAGGCCCCTGAAGGGGGCGATGGCCCGGCGAACCAGCAGCGCACAAAGTTCCCCTGCCCTGATCGTCAGCAGCACAAGGTCAACCGTGACCGCAGACCAGGGAGGTTCGTACGCCATACGAGCGACTATATCTCGTCAACTTGACGAGAACCAGCTCCAGGGTTTATCGTCTTACTGACGATAAGGAGAAGGCCATGGCCGACATCCAGCGATACCCGCTCATCCGTCACCTGCGCGGTGCCCCGACCGTGCACGTGCGCCAACAGCGCCGGGGCAGGTTGGTCCGAGAAGGAACCGGGCTCGCGTTCTGGTTCCGCCCGCTCTCAGCCGTTCTCAGCGAGATCCCCGTTGACGACAGGGAGCTCCCGCTGTTGTTCCACGCCCGCACGCGGGACTTCCAAGACGTCACCGTGCAGGCGACAGTCACCTACCGGGTCACCGACCCTGCGACGGCGGCCGGGCGGTTGGACTTCAGCATCGATCCGGAGACCGGTCGGTGGCGCTCGACGCCACTGGAGCAGGTGGCAAGCTTGCTCGCCGAACTGGCTCAGCAGCCCGCACTTGAACTTCTGGCCGCTACGACCTTGCCGGAGGCGCTCGCGGCCGGCGTCGCCGCTGTTCGGGAGCGCATCATGGCTGGCCTGGCGGACGACGCACGGCTGCGAGACACAGGGATCGACGTGCTCGGGGTGCGTGTGGTTGCCGTCCGACCCGAACCGGAGGTCGAAAGGGCGCTGCAGACGCCGACCCGCGAAGAAGTCCAGCAAGAGGCAGATCGGGCCACGTACGAGCGCCGAGCCCTCGCGGTCAACCGCGAGCGAGCCATCGCGGAGAACGAGTTGCAGAACCAGATCGAGCTCGCCATCCGCGAGGAGCAGCTGGTCACCCAACGCGGCCAGAACCAGCGGCGACAAGCCGAGGAGACCGCTGCCGCAGAGCGGACCGCGGCCGACGCCAAGGCAGACCGGGACCGGGTATTTGCCGCCAGTCGAGCCGAGGCCACCCGGCTGATCGGGGATGCGGAGGGCGACGCTGAAACGGCGAAGCTCGCCGCGTACCTCGAGGTCGACCCGAAGATCCTGCTCGGCCTGGCAGCGCGTGAGCTCGCCGGCGGCCTGCCCAACATCGGGACGCTGAACCTCTCGCCGGATTTGCTCAGCACCGCGCTGGCCGCTCTGACCGGCACCGGGGAGCAAGTGTGACCCTCTCCCCGCGTGCGGTGGTCGTCCATCGACGCACCGAACTGGACGAGCTGCTCGCCCGGCACGGCACCCGTGGGGCCGCGGAGTTCTTCCTGCGGACCCGCGGGCGCATCATCGAGGAAGTCCAAGCCCGCCACGATGCCGTCGCCAACGCGCTGACCTCGGTCAGCGCTTCGATTCCCGTCGAGTGGCGCCGCGGCCTGGTCGAACGCGCCGACCTCGACCGGTTCCTGTTCGCTCCGGACGACCTCATCGTCGTGGTGGGACAGGACGGGCTGGTGGCCAACGTGGCGAAATACCTCGATGGACAGCCAGTCATCGGTGTCAACCCGGAGCCGGCGGTCAACCCAGGCGTGCTGGTTCCAGTCGATGTTGCGGACTTCCGCACCACGCTGGCCGCAACCGCAGCCGGTCGGGCCGAGCTGGAATCGCGAACAATGGTCGTGGCGAGCTCCGATGACGGACAACAGCTGCTCGCCCTGAACGAAGTCTTCGTCGGGCACCCAAGTCACCAGTCCGCGCGCTACCGACTGACCACGTCGGCCGGACACGTCGAACGGCAGTCCTCATCGGGGCTCATCGTGAGCAGCGGAACCGGCGCTACCGGATGGTGTCGCTCAATCTCCCTCGAGCGCGGCAGCACGATCCCGCTGCCCCAACCGTGGGATCACCGCCTCGCCTGGTTCGTCCGCGAAGCGTGGCCGTCGCCCGCGACCGGTATCGAGCAGACCGAAGGGCTACTAGCGCAAGACGAGGTGCTCACGATCACAGCCGAGAGCGACGGCCTCGTCGTCTTCGGCGATGGCATCGAGAGCGACCACCTGACGCTGTCGTGGTCACAGCAGCTCACCGTCGGAGTCGCGCCGACGGTCCTGCACCTTGTTCGTCCCGTCGCCGCCTAGTCCGACGCCG